>NZ_BCBQ01000034.1:0-59508 GCF_001320885.1 Pseudomonas sp. NBRC 111140 | reverse complement strand
TACTTCACCCTGGAACCAGGTGCCATAGCCTCGGCTCAGGCCATAGAACAGTGGGTCGAAGCCTTCGGAGAAGCGGCTGTAGCGGTAGGTGGCAGTCGGTGACCAGGGCAATTCGGAGAAGGTCCAGTTGCCTTCCAGGTACCAGGCATTCTCGCGCCCACCGGTCTTGTCCTGGCTCACGTACTCGGCGGCCAGTTCCAGGTCCTTCACGCCCAGGTTGCCGCGCCCGCGCAGGCTGGCGGTGTCCATGCCGTCGCGGTGTTCCAGGCCCATGATTTGCGCGTAGCGTTGGTCCACGTCCAGGCCGCGGATCCAGCTGAGGCCCACGGTGCCGGCGTCGGCGACGTGTTCCAAATTGGCTACCGCCAGCGAGGTATCGGCCTGGTAGTGGTTGTCGGACTTCAGCCACATCAGGTCGCCGCGCCAGCCCTGCTTGCCGCCCAGGCGCAGCACGGCGGTGCGGTCGAAGGCTTTACGGGCGGCCAGGTAGTAGGCGCCGCCGCGATCGAAGTTGGCGCCCAGGTCGACCTTGCCCAGGTTCACCGGGTCGCCCTGGATCAGAAAACCATCGCCCAATGTCACTACCTGGCGACCGCCTGAAATGTCCACGCCGTCTTCGCCCAGGGCCGGGAACAGGTTGGCCGAGCGCCAGCCCAGGTACAGGTCTTCGATGGCTGTGCGGCGTTCGTCGCCCAGGGTCAGGCCGGCGGCATCGCCATCGCCCCAGGTGGCGGAACTGAGCAGGTTGACGGCCCCGTAGAGGGCGCCGCTGTCGGCCAGGGCCTGGCTGCCGCTAAGGCCATATTTGACGTAGCCTTCTTGCCAGGCGGTGCTGCCGGGCTGGCGGTTGCCGGCCTGGTTGAAGCTTTCGTCGCTGTGGAACACACCGAACAGGGCTTCGAGGTCGGCGTTGAGGGTGGTGCCGTTGTGGTTGTAGAGCTCGTAGGCTTGGCTGGCGGGTGCGGCGAACAGCAGGGCCAATGTGCAGGCGAGGGTGTGCCTCATGGTGTGCTCCATGTTTTTGTTGTTGTTTTTTGGGGTGCCTGTACCGGCCTCTTCGCAGCACAAGGCTGCTGCTGCAAAAGCGACGAGGCCGGCACAGGAAAAAGATCAGAGCTTGATCAGCACCGATTTGAGCTCGGTGTAATGCTCGATGGCTGCTGCGCCCATCTCGCGACCAACGCCAGACATCTTGTAGCCGCCGAACGGCAGTGCCGGGTCCAGTGCGCTGTGGCAGTTGACCCAAACCGAACCCGACTTGATGCGCGGGATCATGCGGTGCACGGCGGCCAGGTCGTTGGACCAGATGCTTGCGCCCAGGCCATAGGGGTTGTCGTTGGCCATGCCGATCACTTCGTCGATGTCATCGAACGGCATTGCCACCAGCACCGGCCCGAAGATTTCTTCTTGTACCAGGCGGTGGCGCTGGTCGACATCGACAATCACCGTCGGCTTGACGAAGTAACCCGGCCCGAAGCCTTCACCGCCACAGGCGATGGTCGCGCCCAGTTCGCGGCCAAGCTCGATGTAGCCGGTGACGCGGTCCTGCTGCTTGGCCGAGATCAGCGGGCCCATCTGCACCGCTGGGTCCAGCCCGTTGCCCAGTTTCATGCCATTGGCGATGCCGGCGATGTCGGCCACCACGTTGTCGAAGTGCTTGCGGTGCACATACAGCCGCGAGCCCGCGCAGCACACCTGGCCCTGGTTGAAGAAGATTGCCGTGGCCGCACCGGCTGCGGCTTCCTGCAGGTTGGCGTCGGGCATGACGATGGTCGGCGACTTGCCGCCCAGCTCCAGGGTGACGCGGGTCATGTTGTCCATGGCCGCCTTGCCGATCAGCTTGCCGACTTCGGTCGAGCCGGTGAAGGTCAGCTTGTCCACCCCAGGGTGGCGACTGAGCGCAGCGCCCGCGTTCAGGCCTGTACCGGTGATTACGTTGAAAACGCCTGCCGGGTAGCCGGCTTCGTCTACCAGTTCTGCCAGCTTGAGCACGCTCAGTGGGGTTTCATCGGCGGGCTTGAGCACCACGGTGCAACCGGTGGCCAGGGCTGGGCCGAGTTTCCAGCAGGCCAGCAGCAGCGGGAAGTTCCAGGCGACGATGGCGCCGACCACACCCACCGCCTCGCGGCGCACGAAACCATGGAACTGGTCGTTGGGCATCAGCGGCATGGAGGCTTCGACGGTGCTACCCTCGATCTTGGTGGCCCAACCGGCCATGTAGCGCAGGAAGTCGATGGCCAGTTGCACGTCCATCACCTGGGCGACGGCGGCGCTCTTGCCGTTGTTCAGGCATTCCAGTTCGGCCAGCTGGCGGGCGTCGCGCTCCATCAGGTCGGCCAGGCGCCACAACAGGTTTTGCCGCTCGCGCGGACGCAGGCGGCTCCAGGGCGAATCATCGAAGGCTTGACGGGCGGCGCGCACGGCGCGGTCGACATCCTCGGCCTCGGCGGCGGGCACTTCACCCAGCACTTCGCCGGTGGCCGGGTTGCGGAACGACAGGGTGCGACCGCTGGCGGCGTCCTGCCACTCGGCGCCGATGCGCATCTTTAGCTTGCGTTCGAGAAAGGCGCGGGTGGCGGGCAGGATGGGCAGTTCGGAAAGCATGGGACGGTGCCTCTTGTCATTGGATGTGGCGGGCACCGGCGCAATGGCCGTGCCAACCTGGGCAGATGGCGGCAAGGCCTTGAGCTGACTGGGTTTTGCCGTGACGCAAGGTTCGGTTTGCAAGGGTGCGCTGTTGCACAATGAGACGGTGTGAGACGGTGGTGAAACAGCGGCTCTAAGGGCCGGCAGCCGGCATGTCAGGTGTTGTCTCAAGCTGAAACACCTTGTCGCGAAATGGCACGCTGCAATTGGCCATCCGTGCTGCTGGCCAAGCCCCGTTAACTGCCTAAAGGGTTGAAAGGCAACGCTTTTACAGCACCTGGCACAGTTCCTGTATCACAACTGTCACATGCACACCTGCTGTACCAAAGCGTGCGAAAACGATAAGAACAACAACCGTGGAGGTCTGACCTTGAAGACGACTCGACTCCGGCGGCATGCGGGCAAACTGGCGCTGGTCGCCGCCGCGCTGCTGAGCACCCAGGCCATGGCGGCCGAGCAGGGCCCGAGCCTGTTGCAGAACAAGTGCATGGGGTGCCATATCCCCGAAGGCAACGACACCTATAGCCGCATCAGCCACCAGCGCAAGACGCCGGAAGGCTGGCTGATGAGCATTGCCCGCATGCAGGTGATGCACGGCCTGCAGATCAGTGACGACGACCGTCGCACGCTGGTCAAGTACCTGGCCGACAAGCAGGGCCTGGCGCCCAGCGAAACCGATGGCGTGCGTTACGCCATGGAGCGCCGGCTCAATACCGTCGAGCACTTCGACACCCAGCTCAGCGAGACCTGTGGCCGTTGCCACTCCGGTGCCCGCGTCGCCTTGCAACGGCGCCCGGCCAAGGAGTGGGAACACCTGGTCAACTTCCACCTTGGCCAATGGCCGTCCCTTGAGTACCAGGCCCAGGCGCGTGACCGCGATTGGCTGCCGATTGCCCTGCAACAAGTGGTGCCGGAGCTTGCCAAGCGCTTCCCGATGGAAAGCGCAGCCTGGGCCGAATGGCAGAAGGCCAAACCCAAGGCAGACGCACTGCCGGGGCAGTGGGCATTCAGCGGCCATATGCTTGCCAAGGGCGACGTACGTGGGGTGATGAGCGTCACGGCTGGGGAGGGCGATACCTTCAAGGTCGAGGTCAAGGGCGCTTACGCCGACGGCACGCCGTTCAACGGCAGCGGCACGGCGATCCTCTACAACGGCTATGAGTGGCGTGGCAACGTCAAGGTCGGCGATGCCAACCTGCGCCAGGTGTTCGCCGCGCTGGATGGCGAGATGAAAGGCCGTATGTTCGAAGCCGAACACGATGAACGCGGCCTGGACTTCACTGCGGCGAAGGAAGGCAAGGCGCGCCTGCTGGCGGTTCAGCCGGCATTCATCAAGGCCGGCGGCGAAAGCGAGATCACCCTGGTGGGTAGCGGCCTGGACGGCAAGCCCGACTTGGGTGCAGGGGTGGAAGTGACCGAGGTGCTGGAGCAAACCCCGACCCTGGTACGGGTCAAGGCCCGCGCCGCGGCAGACGCCAAGCCTGGCCAGCGCGAGGTTGCGGTGGGCGCGCTCAAAGGTGTCAACCTGGCGGTCTACGACAAGGTCGAGGAAGTGAAGGTGGTGCCGGCGTTCTCCATCGCCCGCATTGGCGAGAACGGCGCTTCGGTGCCGAAAGTGCAGGGCCGCTTCGAGGCCGAAGCCTGGGGTAAAGACGCCAGCGGACAACCGCTGCGCATCGGCTACCTGCCGGCCACCTGGAAGGTCGAGCCGTTCAACGAGCGTGCGGTCGAGGACGAAGACGTCAAGTTCGCCGGGCAGATGCAGGCTGATGGCGTGTTCGTACCAGGCGGTGCCGGGCCCAACCCCGAGCGCAAGATGATGACCAACAACGCCGGTAACTTGAAAGTCATCGCCACGCTGGCCGACGGTGGCCAGACCGGCGAAGGGCACATGATCGTCACCGTACAGCGCTGGAACAACCCGCCGCTGCCATAACGGCAGGGCGCAACGGTTTTCCAACGGATCGATTATCGGGAGGTCGCCATGGGCGTACTACTGAACCTGGTCGAGCGTAACCTGCACGAAGTGCAGGTCGATGCCGACCGCATGCTGTTCCATATTCCCAGCAGCTCGCTGTTTGCCACCGATGCGGTGACCGGCAGCATCATCGACGCTTTGCGCCAGCAAGGCTGCTCGGCCGAGGAGCTGATGCAGCGCCTTGGCCAGCAGTTTGCCGGCGACGATATCCAGGACACCCTGCGCGAGCTGATCGCGCTGGAGCTGGTCAGCGACGGCTCGCCGCTGAC
Source organism: Pseudomonas sp. NBRC 111140 (assembly GCF_001320885.1). Taxonomy (NCBI): domain Bacteria; kingdom Pseudomonadati; phylum Pseudomonadota; class Gammaproteobacteria; order Pseudomonadales; family Pseudomonadaceae; genus Pseudomonas; species Pseudomonas sp. NBRC 111140. The sequence continues at coordinate 54,615 of NZ_BCBQ01000034.1, read as the reverse complement.
CCCGGAAATCGCCCTGAAGCAGGTCGAACGCACCGCGCTTAACACCGTGGTTCTGAACGTCAACACTGGCTGCAACCTCAGCTGCACTTATTGCTACAAGGAAGACCTGGACAAGCCTTCCGCCGGCAAGAAGATGAGCACCGCCACCGCCGAGGCCTCGGTGGAGATGCTGCTCAAGGAATCGCCCAACGAGGAGCGCTACAGTGTGGTGTTCTTCGGTGGCGAGCCACTGTCCAACCGGCCGTTGATCGAGCACATGGTGGCTTACTGCGAACGGCGTTTCGCCGAGGCGGGCAAGCAGGTGGAGTTCATCATGACCACCAACGCCACCTTGCTGACCGAAGAAATCATCGACTGGCTCAACGCCCACCGTTTCGGCCTGTCGATCAGCATCGACGGCCCCAAGACCGTGCACGACCGCAACCGCATCACCGTGGGTGGGCAGGGCACCTATGACGTGGTGCGGCGCAAGGCCGACCTGCTGCTGTCGCGCTACACCAGCCGCCCGGTGGGCGCGCGGGTCACGCTGACCCGTGGCATTACCGATGTCGAAACCATCTGGAACCACTTGTTCAATGAAATGGGCTTCGCCGAAGTCGGCTTTGCCCCGGTGACCTCGGGCGACATGGCCGATTTCAACCTCACGAGCGAAGAGCTGGTGCAGGTGTTCGCCAACATGAAGGCCCTCGGCCGGCGTTACCTGGAGGCGGCGCTGGAGCACCGCAACATCGGTTTCTCCAACCTGCACCAGTTGATCACCGACATCCACGAAGGCCACAAGAAGGCCCTGCCGTGTGGCGCCGGGCTGAAGATGCTGGCGGTTGACCACGAGGGCGAGCTGAACTTGTGCCACCGCTTCACCGGCTCCAGCCTGCCGACCTTCGGCAATGTGCACCAAGGGGTGAAGCAGGCGCAGCTCAACGACTTCCTGTCGCAACGCCTGGACCGTAGCAACACCGGCTGTGAAAGCTGCCGCATCCGCAACCTGTGCTCGGGCGGCTGCTACCACGAAAGCTATGCACGCTACGGCGACCCGCAGCACCCGACCTACCACTATTGCGAACTGATGCGCGACTGGGTGGACTTCGGCATCGAAGTCTACAGCCGCATCATGGCCGCCAACCCGGCCTTCATCGATCGCTACATCACCCCGCGGAAGGCGCACTGACATGAAGCACTTGAAGCCCCTGAACAACAAGGCGCGCATCCTGGAGCAGGCCGCCGCCGAAGACCGTGTCGAAGAAGTGATGGCCATGAGCGCGGTGGCAGGCTGCACGGCCACCACCGACCCGGGCTGGGAAGTGGATGCCTTTGGCGGCGTCAGCTCGTTGTGCCAACCGATGGAGGCCGACCTGTATGGCTGCTCCGACCCTTGCTGGTGGCCAGCCCAGGTGCCGGACATGATGAGCACCTACCAGGACTGGAACGCCCAGGCGACCAACTCGGCGGACGACTGGCGCAACCTCGGCACCGTGTTCCCGAAAGACAAGTGACGGCCCAACAAGAATGACAAGGGGAAACCGCATGAAAGCTGGACGCTGCGCGCAACTTGCGCTCACCATCGCCGCCACGGCCTGCGCCGGGCTGGTACAGGCCGACGACACCGGGCCGGCACTGAAGGCTGGCCACGAATACATGATCGTGACCAACTACCCGAACAACCTGCATGTGGTCGATGTGGCCAGTGACACGGTCTACAAAAGCTGCCAGATGCCCGACAAGTTCGGCCCTGGCACCGCAATGATGGCGCCGGACAACCGCACCGCCTACGTGCTCAACAACCACTACGGCGACATCTACGGTATCGACCTGGACACCTGCAAGAACACCTTCCGCGCCAACCTGTCCAGCGTGGCAGGCGAAGTCGGCCGGTCGATGTACTCGTTCGCCATCAGCCCCGATGGCAAGGAAGTGTACGCCACGGTCAACCCGACCCAGATGCTGAACGACCATTACGTGGTCAAACCGCCGCGGCTGGAGGTGTTCAGCACCGCCGATGGCCTGCAGGCCAAGCCGGTGCGTACCTTCCCGATGCCGCGCCAGGTGTACCTGATGCGCGCCGCTGACGATGGCAGCCTGTTCGTCGCAGGGCCTGACATCTACAAGATGGACGTGAAGACCGGCAAATACACAGTGGCCCTGCCGTTGCGCAACTGGAACCGCAAGGGCTACAGCGCCCCGGACGTGCTGTACTTCTGGCCGCACCAGAGCCCGCGCCACGAGTTCACCATGCTGTACACCATTGCCAAGTTCAAGGACGACAAGCAGGACCCGGCCACCGCCGAGCCGCTGTATGGCTACCTGAGCGTCGACCTGAAGACCGGCAAGACCCACACCCAGGAGTTCGCCGACCTGACTGAGTTGTACTTCACCGGCCTGCGCTCGCCCAAGGACCCGAACCAGATCTACGGCGTGCTCAACCGCCTGGCCAAGTACGACATCAAACAGCGCAAGCTGATCAAGGCGGCTAACCTGGAGCACACTTACTACTGCGTCACCTTCGACAAGAAGGGCGACAAACTGTACCTGGGCGGTACCTTCAACGACCTGGCGGTGTTCAACCCGGAAACGTTGGAGAAAGTGAAGAACATCAAGTTGCCGGGTGGTGACATGTCTACCACGACGCCCCAGGTGTTCATCCGCTAGATCGGTGTGGGCCTGTTCGCGGGTTTACCCGCGAAGAGGCCGGTACAAAAAACACAAGAACAACAAGAGAACGCCCATGCCCCAGCCAAGCTACTCCCAGGGCAACCAGGACAAGGCCCTGCTTACCCAGTGCATCGGCGACGCCTTCGACGCCACTGTCGCTCGCTTTCCCGAGCGCGAGGCGCTGGTGGTGCGCCACCAGGCCCTTCGCTACACCTGGCGGCAACTGGCCGAGGCCGTCGACCAGCATGCTCGCGCGCTGATGGCCCTGGGCGTGCAGCCCGGTGACCGCCTGGGTATCTGGGCGCCCAATTGCGCCGAGTGGTGCATTACCCAGTTCGCCAGCGCCAAGGTTGGCGCAATCCTGGTCAACATCAATCCGGCCTACCGCTCCAGCGAGCTGGACTATGCGCTCGGCCAGTCCGGCTGCCGTTGGGTGATCTGTGCCGATGCGTTCAAGACCTCCGATTACCACGCCATGCTGCAGGGCCTTGTACCTGGCCTGGCCAGCGGTCAAGCGGGCGCGCTGATCTGCGAGCGTTTTCCCGAGCTGCGTGGCGTGGTCAGTCTGGCCGTTGCGCCCCCACCTGGGTTCCTCGCCTGGCACGACCTGCAGTCCCGCGCCGAGGCCGTCAGCCGCGAGGCCCTGGCCCAGCGGCAGGCACAACTGCGCTGCGACGATCCGATCAACATCCAGTACACCTCGGGGACTACCGGCTTCCCAAAGGGCGCCACCCTCAGCCACAGCAACATTCTCAACAACGGCTACATGGTGGGTGAAAGCCTGGGCCTGACCGAACATGATCGGTTGGTAGTGCCGGTGCCGCTGTACCACTGCTTCGGTATGGTCATGGCCAACCTTGGCTGCATGACCCACGGCAGCACCTTGATTTATCCCAACGATGCCTTCGACCCTTTGGCTACCCTGCGCGCGGTGGCGGAGGAGAAAGCCACGGCGTTGTATGGCGTGCCGACCATGTTCATTGCCGAGCTGGACCACCCGCAGCGCGGCGAGTTCGACCTGTCGAGCCTGCGCACGGGGATCATGGCCGGCGCTACGTGCCCGATCGAGGTGATGCGCCGGGTGATTGGCGAGATGCACATGGCCGAGGTGCAGATTGCCTACGGCATGACCGAGACCAGCCCGGTGTCGCTACAGACCTGCGCCACTGACGACCTGGAGCGCCGCGTGACCAGCGTGGGGCGCACCCAGCCACGGCTGGAGAACAAAGTGATCGACAACGACGGCGGCACAGTGCCGCGCGGTGAGATTGGCGAGCTGTGCACGCGTGGCTACAGCGTGATGCTGGGTTACTGGAACAACCCCAAGGCCACGGCCGAGAGCATCGATGAAGACGGCTGGATGCACACCGGCGACCTGGCAGTGATGGACGAACAAGGCTATGTGCGGATTGTCGGGCGCAGCAAGGACATGATCATTCGCGGCGGTGAGAACATCTACCCGCGTGAGCTGGAAGAGTTCTTCTTCACCCACCCAGCGGTGGCCGATGTGCAGGTGATTGGCGTGCCGTGCAGCAAGTATGGCGAAGAGATCGTCGCCTGGGTGCGGCTGCACCCAGGGCATGCTGCCAGTGAAGAAGAACTGCGAGAGTGGGCCAAGGCGCGAATTGCGCACTTCAAGGTGCCCCGGTACTTCCGCTTTGTCGACGAGTTCCCGATGACGGTGACCGGCAAGGTGCAGAAGTTCAGGATGCGCGAGATCAGCGTCGAGGAACTGACTGCCAATTGATGTAGGGGCCGGCACAGGCAGCAGAGGATCTCAGCCTTGCAGCAGTTCCGGGCTGTTGAAGTTGCTTAGCCGACAATCATCGTCGGCACACGCCAGCCCTTGCACCGCCTCGCGCAGCAAGGCCTTCTGCAAACTCCGCTCACCCGCCGCCCAGGCTTGTTCCAGCACCGGCAACACCCGTTTTGGCAGCACGCTGAACATCGGCTGCCAATACTCACCCTGACGCACCATCGCCGCACTGTCATTGGCCTTCGCCAGCCGCAGCAGGTCTTCGATCAACACCTGATCGACACGTGGTGCATCGCAGGCCAGCAGCACAACCCATTCATGCCGTGCCACCTTGAGCCCGGCAATCACTCCCGCCAAAGGCCCGGGGAAGTCCGCCTCGGCATCGCCCACCACCTGGTCGGCATACGCCCGGTAGGCCTCCTGGTTACGGTTGCAGGAAATCACCAGGTCGTCGCTCAGCGGGCGCACCACTCGCTGTACATGCGCCACCAAGGGTTCGCCCTGCCAGTCGATCAAACCCTTGTCGCGGCCGCCCATACGCTGCCCGCGACCGCCGGCAAGGATGAGGATGGAGCAGGGGGGAAATGCATCAGGCATGAAAAAGGGTTCCGGGCAGTCATTGCCGGGAACCCTCCCATTTCAAGCGGGGCTTGTCCAGTCAGCTTTCACCGGCCACCGGATGCGTGGCAGCGTTTTGCGTCTGGCGCCGCCCGGACAGGCGCATCACCACCACGAAGAACACCGGCACGAACACCACCGCCAGGGTGGCGCTGAGCATGCCGCCAATCACCCCGGTGCCGATCGCTTGCTGGCTGGCGGAGCTTGCGCCGCTGGCGATGGCCAGTGGCACCACGCCGAGGATGAACGCCAGCGAGGTCATCACGATCGGCCGCAGGCGCAGGCGGGCGGCTTGTACGGCAGCATCGACGGCGTCCACGCCCTGATCGACCAGGTGCTTGGCGAACTCGATGATCAGGATGGCATTCTTCGCCGACAGGCCGATCAGAGTAATCAGGCCAACTTTGAAGAATACATCGTTGGGCATGCCGCGCAGGGTCACGGCCAGCACTGCACCCAGCACGCCGAGTGGTACCACCAGCAGTACCGCAGTCGGGATCGACCAGCTTTCGTACAGCGCCGCCAGGCACAGGAACACCACCAGCAACGACAGCGCCATCAGCATCGGTGCCTGGCTGCCGGAAAGGCGTTCCTGCAGGGACAGGCCGGTCCATTCCAGGCCGGCACCGGCTGGAAGCTGCGCCACCAGGCGCTCGACTTCGGCCATGGCCTCACCGGAGCTGTAGCCGGCCGCCGGTTCGCCGGAAATCGACACCGCCGGGTAGCCGTTGTAGCGGGTCAGCTGCACCGGGCCGCTGACCCATTTGGCCTGGACGAACGCGCCCAGTGGCACCATCTTGCCGCTAGTGTTGCGTACGTGGATTTTCAGCAAATCCTCGACCTGGCTGCGCTGGTTGCCTTCGGCCTGCACCACCACCCGCTGCATGCGGCCCTGGTTGGGGAAGTCGTTGACGTAGCTGGAGCCCACAGCCACGTCCAGCACCGTGCCGATATCGGCAAACGATACGCCCAGGGCATTGGCCTGGCGGCGGTCGATTTCCAGCTGCACTTGTGGGCTTTCCGCCAGCGAGGCTTCACGCACGTTGGTCAATACCTTGCTTTTGCCGGCGCTTGCCAGCAACTGGTCACGGGCCGCCATCAGTTCGGCGTGGCCCATGCCGCCACGGTCCTGCAGGCGGAACTCGAAGCCGGTCGATTCGCCCAGGCCGTCGATTGGGGGTGGCAGTACCGAGAAGGCGATGGCGTCCTTGAGCTGGCTGAAGGCCATGGTCGCGCGGTCGGCGATCGACTGGGCGCTGTCATCGGTGCCGCGCTCGGACCAGTCCTTGAGCGTGGTGAAGGCCAGCGCCGCGTTCTGCCCGCTGCCGGAGAAGCTGAAACCGAGAATCAAGGTGGTGTTGCCCACCCCCGGTTCCTCGGCGTTGTGCGCCTCGATCTGCGCGGCTACCTGTTCGGTGCGCATGCGGCTGGCACCGGGCGGCAGTTGGATGTCGGTAATGGTGTAACCCTGGTCTTCGGTGGGCAGAAACGCCGTGGGCAACTGGCTGAACCCGTAGCCCAGCACCGCCAGCAGCACTGCGTACACCGCCAGGTAGCGGCCACTGCGCTTGAGCGCCTGTACCACCCAGCGTTGGTAGCCGTTGCTCATGCTTTCGAAGCGGCGGTTGAACCAGCCGAAGAAGCCTTTGCGTGCGTGGTGCTCACCTTTGGCCACGGGCTTGAGCAGGGTGGCGCACAATGCCGGGGTCAGGCTGAGGGCGAGAAACGCCGAGAACAGGATCGATACCGCCATCGACAGCGAGAACTGCTGGTAGATCACCCCCACCGAGCCTTGCATGAAGGCCATGGGCAGGAACACCGCCACCAGTACCAGGGTGATACCGATGATCGCCCCGCTGATCTGGCCCATGGCTTTGCGCGTGGCCTCTTTGGGCGGCAGGCCTTCTTCGGCCATGATGCGCTCGACGTTTTCCACCACCACGATGGCATCGTCGACCAGGATGCCGATGGCCAGCACCATGCCGAACAGGGTCAGCACATTGACCGAGAAGCCCATGGCCAGCATCACGGCGAAGGTGCCCATCAATGCCACGGGCACCACCAGGGTCGGGATCAGCGTGTAGCGCAGGTTCTGCAGGAACAGGAACATCACTGCGAACACCAGCAGCATGGCTTCGAACAGGGTGTTGATGACCTGCTCGATCGACACTTTGACGAACGGCGAGGTGTCGTAGGGGATGTCGTACTTGACGCCTTCCGGGAAGTAGCGGGCCAGGTCCTGCATCTTCGCCCGTACCAGGGTGGCGGTTTCCATGGCGTTGGCCCCCGGCGACAGCTGCACGCTGAAGGCGGTGGCCGGCTTGCCGTTCAGGCGCGTGCCGTACTGGTATTCCTGGGCGCCGATCTCGACCCGGGCGACATCCCCGATGGTCACCGTGGAGCCATCCAGGTTGGCGCGCAGGACAATGGCGGCGAATTCTTCAGGCGTGCTCAGCTGGCCCTTGACCACTACGTTGGCGGTGATTTCCTGGGTGTCGCGGCTGGGCAGGTCGCCAATGCTGCCAGGGGCGACCTGGGCGTTCTGCGCCGCGATGGCCTCGGCCACGTCGTTGGGCGTGAGGTTGAAGCCGATCAGCTTGCGTGGGTCGATCCAGATGCGCATGGCGCGCTCGGAGCCGTACAACTGAGCCTTGCCGACGCCTTTGAGGCGGCGGATTTCGTCCATCACGTTACGGGCGAGGATGTCCGACAGCGCGGTTTCGTCGAGCTTGCCGTCTTCGGAGGTGAGGGTGGCCAACAGCAGGAAGCCCGTAGACACCTTCTCCACTTGCAGGCCCTGCTGGGTGACTGGGCGTGGCAGGCGCGATTCGACCACCTTCAGGCGGTTTTGCACGTCGACCTGGGCCAGGTCCGGGTTGGTGCCTGGGGCGAAGGTGGCGGTTATGGTGGCGCTGCCCAGGCTGCTCTGCGACTCGAAGTACAGCAGGTTGTCGGCGCCGTTGAGTTCCTGCTCGATCAGGCTGACCACGCTTTCGTCCATGGTCGCCGCCGAGGCGCCTGGGTACACGGCGTAGATCTCCACCTGTGGCGGTGCCACGTTGGGGTACTGGGCCACCGGCAGTTGCGGGATGGCCAGCACACCGGCCAGCAGGATGAACAGTGCGACCACCCAGGCGAATACCGGGCGATCGATGAAGAATTGCGGCATTGATCAGGCCCTCACTGGCCGATGTGCTGAGCGATGGGGGGGGCACCGGGTGTGGTGTCGACCTGCACCTGGTCGCCGGCCTTGACGTGCTGCAGGCCCTCGATCACCACCCGCTCGCCGGCGGCCAGGCCCTCGCTGACGATCCAGCGGTCGCCCTGGGCGCTGCCCAGGACTACCTGACGGTCGCTGACGCGGGCCTGCTGGTCGACCACCAGCACCTTCGGCACGCCGGCGCTGTCGCGCAGGATGGCGCGTTGCGGCACGCTCAGGCCCTTGGCTTGCACCGCCTGCTCCAGGCGTACGCGCACGTAGCTGCCGGGCAGCAGGTCGAGGTCCGGGTTGGGGAACTCGCTGCGCAGGGTGATCTGGTTGGTGCTGGGGTCGACGCTGATGTCGGAAAACAGCAGCTTGCCCGGCAGCGGGTAGGCGCTGCCGTCGTCCTGGATCAGGGTGGCGCGGGCCTGGCTGTCGCCTACCTGTTGCAGCTCGCCAGCACGAAGGGCGCGGCGCAAGGCGTTCAGCTCACGGGTCGACTGAGTGACATCGGCATGGATCGGGTCCAGTTGCTGGATGGTCGCCAGCGGGGTGGTCTCGTTTTGCCCGACCAGCGCGCCTTCGGTGACCTGGGCGCGGCCGATACGGCCGGAGATCGGTGCCGTCACAGTGGCGTAACCGAGGTTCAGGCGAGCCCGCTCCAGGGCTGCTTTGGCTTCGGCCACTGCAGCGTCGGCCTGCAGGAAGCTGGCTTTGGCGTTGTCGTATTCCTGGCGGCTGACGGCCTTGTCATCGACCAGCTCGCGGTAGCGCTGCTCTTGCAGGCGCGCCTGGTACAGGGTCGCCTCGGCCTTGGCCAGGGTGGCGCGGGCGCTGTCATGGTCGGCCTTGAACGGCGCCGGGTCGATCAAGAACAGTACATCGCCCTGTTTGACGTCGCTGCCTTCGCGGTACACCCGCTTGAGCACTACGCCAGCGACCCGCGCGCGCACTTCGGCGGTGCGCGGGGCCAGGATACGGCCGCTTAGCTCACTGCTGATGGCCAGGGGTTGCAGTTGCAAGGTTTCCACCCGCACTTGCGGGGTGGGGGCTTTTTCGTCTTGCTCGGCGCTGTCGCCGCAGCCGGCCAGGGACAGGCTCAGGAACGCCAGGAGCGCCAATGGGCGCAGGCGCGGGGAGAGGGTAGTAGGCATGCGGATCTTCCGATGATGACCGTGTCTATGCTAAGGCAGGTGCTGCCTGGGCGGCTGTTAATACCTGTAGGGCGAGTGTGAAAAAGTGTGAAGAACAAGCCTGTGGCGCGGTAGTGTTCTATATCCTGAGTGTTCCTGTGCCGGCTTCTTCGCGGGCACAGGTATACCTCAACCCAGACTCCCAAGCACCTATGCCGAATATTTTACTGGTCGAAGACGACAGCGCCCTGTCCGAGTTGATCGCCAGCTACCTGCAACGCAACGACTTCCATGTCCAGGTGATCGCCCGGGGCGATCATGTGCTGGACGAGTACCGCCGGCAAAAGCCCGACCTGGTCATACTCGACTTGATGCTGCCAGGCATCGATGGCCTGCAGCTGTGCCGCCTGCTGCGCCAGGAGTCGCAGAGCCTGCCAATTCTCATGCTGACCGCCCGCGACGACAGCCATGATCAGGTACTGGGCCTGGAAATGGGTGCCGACGACTACGTGACCAAACCCTGCGAGCCACGCGTGCTGCTGGCGCGCGTGCGTACGCTGCTGCGCCGCAGCAGTGTCAACGAGCCGCGGCTGGACAACGACCTGATCCTGATCGGCGGCCTGCGCATCGACCTGGCCGAGCGCACGGTCAGTTGGCGCGGCGAAGAGGTGGAGCTGTCCAGCGGCGAGTACAACCTGCTGGTGGTGCTGGCGCGCAATGCCGGCGAGGTGATGAACCGCGACCGTATCCTGCAACAACTGCGTGGCATCGAGTTCAATGGCACCGACCGCTCGGTGGACGTGGCCATCTCCAAACTGCGGCGCAAGTTCGACGACAACGCTGGCGAAGCACGCAAGATCAAGACCGTGTGGGGCAAGGGGTACCTGTTCAGCCGCGTCGAGTGGGAGTGCTGATCGGCCATGCTCAAGATCCTGGTGCGGCTGTACCTGGTGATCATCGTCGCCTACGCCGGCGCGTTGCTGTTCATCCCCGACACCATCGTTGGCCTGTTCCGCGAGCGCTTCATGGCCTACAACCTGGACCAGGCCAAGGGTGTGCAGGCGTTGATCGTACGCCAGTTCCGCCAGGCCCCGCGTGAGCAGTGGCCGGCGGTGGAGCAGGAACTGGCCGGTGATTTTGCGCCGCTGGAGCTGAAACTGCTGCGCATGGACCAGGCGGGTTTGAGCGAGGAAGAACAGGCACGCCTGGAGCATGGCCTGTACGCGGTACGTATTGCCGAGTGGGGCTACTACGAAACGGTGCTGGCGCCGCTGGACAAGCAATGGCTGGTGCGGCTGCATTCGCCGCCAGACCCGCTGGACATCAACGTGCTGTCGTGGGGCGTGACGGTGCTGATCGGTGCGGCCATGCTCGGGTGCCTGCTGCTGTGGGTCTGGCCGCACTGGCGCGACCTGGAGCGCCTCAAAGAGACCGCTCGGCGCCTGGGCCAAGGGCAGATGGCCGAGCGCACGCACATTTCACCGCACTCCAACATCGGTGAGCTGGCCGGGGTGTTCGACACCATGGCCAGTGACCTGGAGCGCCACGTCAACCAGCAGCGCGAGCTGCTCAACGCGGTATCGCACGAGTTGCGCACGCCACTGACCCGGCTGGATTTCGGCTTGGTGCTGTTGTTCGACGAAGTGCCGCCGGCCAGCCGCAAGCGCCTGCTGGAACTGGTCGGGCATGTGCGCGAACTGGACGAGCTGGTACTGGAGTTGCTGTCCTATAGCCGCTTGTACAACGCTGACCAGGCTCGCGAACGGGTTGAAGTGTCGCTGCTGGAGCTGGTCAACAGTGTGCTTGGCAGCTTTGCCGAGGAGCTTGATGGCCGTGGTATCCAGTGGGAAGTGCGGGCCGAAGGTGACCTGCCGCGCTTTGTGCTGGACCCTCGGCTGACGGCGCGCGCGGTGCAGAACCTGGTGCGCAATGCCATGCGCTATTGCGACGAAAGCCTGTTGTTGCGCTTGCGCCTGGAAGAGGATGGCGCCTGCCTGCTGACGGTGGAGGATGACGGGATTGGCATTCCGGTGGAGGAGCGCGAGCGCATTTTCCAGCCGTTCTACCGGCTAGACCGAAGCCGCGACCGAAATACCGGTGGGTTTGGCCTGGGGCTGGCGATCAGCCGGCGGGCCATCGAGGGGCAGGGTGGTACCTTGACCGTGGCACAGTCGGCGCTGGGTGGGGCGCAGTTCAGGATTCGCTTGCCAGCCGGGTAGTCCACAGCACGAACCGGTCCTTGCCGGTGTGCTTGGCTTCATACAGCGCCTGGTCGGCCTTGATCAACGCCATGGTCAATGTATCGCCCGCGCTCACCTGGGCCAGCCCGATACTGATGGTCACCGGGTGTGTGCCCGCATCCTCGCGTACCCTGCGTACCAATGCCTCCATCTGCTGCTCGGCACCTTGCTGGTCCAGCCCTTCAAGAAAAATGGCAAACTCCTCGCCGCCCAGTCGGGCGAACTCGGAATCGACCATGGCGGCCTTGATATGCAGTGCCACGCGTCTTAGCACTTCATCACCAATGTCGTGGCCGAAACGGTCATTCACTTTCTTGAAGTTGTCTATGTCGACCATCGCCAGGTATTGCCCGGGCGTTGCCAGTTTCAGTTGTTGCTCCGTTTTGGCCATGAACGAGCGGCGGTTGGGGATTTCGGTCAGGGCGTCGACGTAAGCTTGTTCAAGCAGCACCCTGGACAGGTAGAAATTGTGCAGTTTGGCCTTGCGCGTCTGCAGGTAGCTGTAGGTGATCAGGCCGCTGAGAAACACGGCGTAACTGACCAGCATGGCGCCTTCGAGCGCGTCGGGCTCGATACGGGTGTGGTAGAACGGGTTGAGCATCACCCAGGTGATGACCATGGCGCTGAAGAACGACCAGCGTCGCACCGGCAGCACCGACACGGCGTACAGCACGGTGGATACGCCAAGCACCAGCCACACCGGGCGCAGGGCCACCGGGATGCCTTCGATCAGCAGGCGCATGCCCAAGGTGATGATGGTGATGAACAGCAGGTTGAGTACATCGAAGTGATGGCTGCGGCGGGTGAAATGCAGTACTACGCAAAGGCTGCCGAGCGAGGCGATGAACAGGTAGGACAGCCAGGTGAAACCCTGACCGCCGAGAAAACTGACGATCAGGTCGAAGACCAGCCAGATCAGGATGCTGATGCAGAACACCAGCAGGCAGAACGGGCGCATGGACTCGAATTCGTGTTGTCGGAACTCGGCGCGCAAGGCGGCGGGGGCGACCTGCTTGCGCACGTGTTCTTCGATGGTCTTGAACATCGGTGGGCTCCTCGGAGTACTGCTTTGCCAGGCCAAACGACTCAATTTTGGGGCAAGACACCTGTGGCCCAAGGCCGGTAGCGCAAGGCAAACACCGCCTCGGCATGGCACCCGCTGCCCAGCTTGGGCTCGGCAGGTTCGGCCCTGAATGGCTGCCCAGGCGCGCTCACCTGGCGGAACGCCTCGCGCACCACGCCTACCCGGCATGGCAAGGCCTGCTCGTAGCTCTGGCGCACCAACGGCGGCAAACGCTCTGTACCGGCGCCATCCTGCCACCACACGGTCAAGCCCAACCCGACCAGTTGATCCAGCCAGCTGGCATTGACGCGCGGCGACAGCTTGCCAGCACTGAATGCACTGATGTGCAACGGTTTGTCCAGCTGGCGGTTGAACGCCTGCAGTTGGCTGTAGAGCGCATCGCGTCGTTCGCCATCACGAAAATGCTGGTCGTCCAGTTCCATGGGCAGGTACCAGCCATCCACCGGCAACTGCCACACCTGACGAAGGTGTTGGTACTGGCTGAGCGAACGGCCCAATTGCGCCTTCCAGTAGCTGTTCAGGCCCTCGCCATCCAGTTGCTCGAGGCGCTGGTAATAGGCCGGGTCCATGTACAGCCCCATAACCAGCTGCAGGCCCTCGGCACGCGCCGTGCGCAGGCTGTTGGCCAGCCAGCCCTGGGCGCCACCGAAATCGCTGTCGCCATAGGCGCTCCATTGCACGATCAGGGTGTTGCCACCTTGGGCAGCGGTGGCATGCCACAGTTGCTGCCATTGGGCGGGGGTGACGCTGGCATCACGGTTCAGCGGTTGGTAGAACAGGCGCTGGTCGGCGGAGGCCTGTAGGCACAGGACCAGCAGGCAATAGGCGATGATCGTACGCATCAGAAAGTCATCTCCGCACCGACCAGCACACCGTTGGCGCGCTCGTAGAGGTTGCCGCCCAGCGATTGCTGGTATTCGGCACGCACTTTCAGCGAGCCGCGGTAGGCGTTGTAGCGGTCGTCGTCGAACCACCATTGCCAGCGCACGCCCACCCCGGCGCGGGCATCCTGGCGCCAGTCGTTGCTTGGGTCCTGGCTGGAAAATTCGACAAAACCGTAAGGCATGAGGGTTTGCGGGGAGCTGCCCGGCAGTTTCCAGGCGTGGCCCTGCTGGAAGCGTGACAGCCAGGCGTGGTCGCCGGCACGGGTCCACCAGGCGGCGTCGAGGTAGAGGAAACGCTCGTTCCAATCGTCCTCATCGACACGCCAGTCGTTGCGCCAGTCACCCTGGTCAAGGAACGAGGCGGTGGCGCGCAGCAGCAAGTCGTTGCTCGATTCGGCGTGGTGACGTAAATCGCCCCAGTTGCCGCCGACCTTGGCCGGGCTCAGCAATTGGCCAAGGCTGAGGCCACGGTAGTGTTCTTCGTCGATCTGGCGCTGGTGGTACAACTCGGCATACAGGTTGAGGTTGGCCTGGCCGAGCGGCTTGTAGCGCAGGCCGACCCCGGTACCCATGCTTTGTGCATAGTCGGTGCGGCTCTGGCCGCCGAACAATACCCGGCCATACACCGACAGGGTGCTGCCGTTGCGGCTGGGCTCCTCGCCCAGAGCGTGGTCCCACATGGCCAGTTGTACGTTCTGCGATTGCGCCCGGCGCGAGCTGCCGCTGCGCTGGCCATTGTCGAGGAACTTGTCGTTGGTGGAGGTGCCGGCTGGTGACCAGGTGCTGGCCAGGGTAATGGTGTCGCGACGTGACAGGCTCTCGTGGGCGCGGCGCTGACGGTACTTGCGGGCTTCGAGGCTACCGTACTCGTCATCAGCGTCGACCAGGTTCTGCTCTACGTCGAGGATGCGCCGCAGTTCGCGGCGTGCCGCAGCGCTGTCTTCATGCTCGTCGTAGCGCAGGGCCAGTGTTTCGCCCAGGCGGTAGTCTTCGGGGAAGTCGTGGGTGGCGCGCTCAAGGTAGGGGATCGACTGAATGCGCTGGGCCTTGTCTGTCGAACCGGCCAGGCGCATGCCGTAATCGGCTCGATAGCGCGGCTGATCGGGGGCCAGGCGCACGGCTTCGGCCAGCCAGGCGGTGCTTTGCGCGCTGTCGCCAGCCAGTTGCGCGGTGCTGGATGCGGCGTAGTAGTGATCGGCGCGTGGGTTGTGCGCCAGCGCCTGGCGCTGGAAGCCCAGCGCGATCTGCGGGTCGCCTTGGCGCTGGGCGATGGCGGCGCCCAGCGCCCAGTCATCGGCGCTGTGGTGTGCGGCGGCGTCCCAGTAGCGGCGGGCTGCACCAGCGTCGCCTGCATTCAGCGCGCCACGGGCGGCGGTGAGGCGGGCGTTGTCGGTCCAGGCGCTGTCCGGCAGGCTGCGCCAGATGGGCAGGGCGGCTTCGGAGTCGCCGGCCGCTTCAAGTGCGTAGGCCAGTGGCAAGCGGTTGCCATTGTCGCCCAGGCGTTCGGCGGCCTGGTAGTAGACCACCGCCTCGCCCGGCTGGTCGGGCATGGCGCAACGCCCAAGGGCGCGGTACTGGCCGGGCTCGCCCGGGGTAGCCGGCACTGCCTGGCGCACGGCATCGCACTGGCCGGCCTCGGCCAGCCGGCCAAGCAACTGGGCGCGGGTATTGGCGTCGACCCGGGGGATCAGGCTGAGCATGCGTCGGCTGTCCAGTGGGCCGTCGTTGCGGGCATACAGGTTGCCCAGGCGCTGCAGCAGCGAGGGGGTGAGGCGGCCCTGGCGACGGTCGTAGGCCTGCTCCAGCAGTTGCCGGGCGCGATCACCGTGGCCCTGTTCGGTCAGCAGGAAGGTGGCTTGCTCCAGCGCGGCGAGGTCGCCGCTCTGCCGGTAGCGTTTCTCCCATTCGGCAGCGGTGCGCGGCTGCGCAGGTTGTGGTGGGTCGCCGTACAGGCGTTGCTTGAGCACCGCGTAGGCCCGCGGGTCGGTACTGGCGGTGCAGCCTTTGAACTGTTCACGGGCCAGATCCGGGTCTTGGTGTGACAACCAGTCGACCGTTTCCAGGCAAGGGCGTTGCAGGTCGTTGCTCAGGCGCTGCACCAGTGCAGCGTCGTCGCCTTCGCGGGCCAACTGCCAAAGTTGCTGGCGCTGTTCGGGGTGCTGCAGTTGCTCGGGCGGTAGCGACTGCAGCCAGCGTTGGGCTTGCTGGTGGTGGCCAACGGCAATGGCGCGGTTGGCCATGGCCAGGCGCGCCTGGTTGGCCGCTGTGGCGGATGGCGCGCTGGGTAACAGCGCATTCAGGCCTTTTTCGTCGACTTTCTGGATATAGGCATTGGCCAGGCGTTGCCAGTCTCCGGCGGGCAACTGGCCTTTGTCGGCCAGCGGCTGCAGCTGTTCGATGGTTTCTTTCCAGTTGCGCAGTTGCTCGGCGAAGTTGGCCCGAGCCAGGCGCAGTACCTGGCCGTCGTTGCCGGGCGGTAGCTGGTTGAGCCAGTCCAGCGCCTTGGCCGCGCCACCAAACTTGGCCAGGCTCAGGCTGTAGGCCTGCCACAGGCGCACCCGCTGGTTGCCGTCGCTGGCGGCCAGCCATTGTTCCACCTGGCTGGCCGCTGGTGGGTCCTGTTCGATCCAGGTCAAGCGTAGCGCCAGCAGGGCGTCGGCATACTCGGGGCTGTCGCCCAGCTGCTCGGCCTGCGCCTGGGCCTCTTTGTAACGGCGTTGGTGGGCCAGGGCCTCGACCAGCAGGGCACGCGCCTCGTCGTTGTTCGGCACCCGCCCCAGCACGTGGCGAGTCAGGCGCTCGACTTCCGCCCAATTGTCTTTCTTGGCCTCGCGGTAGCTGCGGTCCATGAACGGAAAGCTGGTGAACCGCTGAAAGTCGGTCATCGGCGCCGAAGCAGCGGCGGGCAGGGCAGCGCAGAACAGCAACAGTCCAGTGAAAGTCAGGGAAAAGCGCGGCTTCATGCCACCTCCCGGGTCAGGTCAAAGGCGGCCTGCTGTTCGCTGGCCTGTTCGATCAGGGCCTGCTCCAGCACCTGTTCGGTGATGATGCCTCGGGCGATCAGGTGCTCGCCCAGGCTCTGGTGTTCAGGGTCGAAGTCGATCAGCGCCTGGTTGAACAGGGTGACCGGGACCATGCCCCGCACCTGCAGCAGTGTGCCGAGCATGACCTGGTGATGGCTGACCCGCTCCAGCAGCGCTTCGTTGTCCTGATGGCGTTCAAGGACGGCCAGCATGTCGCGGGTTTCTGGCTTCTGCCAGGGGCTTGGGTAGTGGTAGCGCAGGCCCAGCGTGACCCGGCCCTGAGGTGCCAGGCGGGCCTTGACCGGGCGTTTCAGCTGGCGGCTGATAACCCCCAGCGACACCTGGCTGACCGGGCTTTCGCTGGCCAGGATCAGCGTGTCGCCGTCTTCATCCACCGGCAGCACGCCATAATGCGTGGCCAGCTTGCGCGGCAGTTTGGCGATCAACTGCGGGTCGAGCTTGAACGGGTTCAGCGGTGCCCAGGGCAAGTCCAACTGTTCGGCCAGGGTGGCCACCAACTGCTCGCTGTTCAACCAGCCGCGCAGTAGCAGTTCGCGGCCCAGGCGCCGGCGAACCGGGCTGGTGATGGCATGCTGCAGCTGTTCGTCGCTGATCAGGCCCTTGGCCACCAGGCGCTGGCCCAGTGGTATGCGGGCAGGTGCGGCGATAGCGGGGAACTCGTGGGTGGTCTTGTCCCAGGCCACGCGCCGCGAATCGCCCATTTCCATGACCTGGCGCAGGGCCCGCAGGTTGGCGAAAAAATTGACGAAGTTGCTCCACATCATCCGCGGTGCCGACAGCAGGCCCTCGCCGATGCCATAGAAGCGGGTGACGAACCAGGCCCGCTGGAACAGCCGGTTGAACAGCATCAGGCCGTTCAGCCACAGCAGGGTCGACAGCAGCCAGCTGTCGCTTAGGATCGACATGAAACGCCACGAATTCGGCGCGACCACCGTGACCAGCCACATGGCCAGCAATACCAGCAGCAACAGGTTGACCAGAAAGCTCAGCAGGTAGGCGAACAGCCCACGGCGGTCACGCCAGAGGAAATAGTTGAGTGCGCCTTTGCGGCTCCACCCGAGGTTGCTGGTGCCCTGGAACACGATGCCGACAATCCAGCGCGACTTCTGCCGGATGGCATGCTGCCAGTCACGTGGGAAGTGCTCGCGTACGCAGATTACCTGGGAGAACTCGCGGCTCATGCCCGGGCGCCAGTCCTGCTTCAGGGTCAGTGCCGGGTCGGTGATGGAATAGCGGGCGAAAATGCACTTCATGCCTTTTTGCTTCAGGCGAAAACCGATGTCGTAGTCTTCGGTCAGGCTCTGTACGTCGAAGGCGATGCCGTCACCGTCCTCGAGCAGCGCGCTGATGGCGCGGCGGCTGAAGCAGGTGCCGACGCCGGCGCTGGGCACCTGGCCCGTCAGCGCTTCACGCACGATCACGTCCTTGCCGTGGTTTTCGGCGAACTCGTCGACATAGTGGCCGGCAGTAAAGCCCTTCCATTCCGGTGCGTAGGGGTACACCGGGATCTGGATCATGTCCTTGCTTGGCAGCAGGTAGTTGAACAGGCGCAACTCCATGGGCGAGATCACGTCTTCGGCGTCATGCAGGATGAAGCCGGCAAACTCGATGCCCGCGTCCTGCTGGAAGCGCAGCAACGCGTCGATGATGTTGTTCAGGCAGTCGGCCTTGCTGGTGGGACCAGGGCGCGCGCAGACCACCTTGTGCACGTTGGGGTAGTGCAGGCACACCGCGTCGACGTCGGCCTGGGTTTGCGGGTCGTTGGGGTAGGTGCCGACGAAAATCTGGTAATTCTCGTAGTCGATCGTCGAGGCTGCCAGGCGCGCCATCTCACCGACCACGCCTACTTCGTTCCAGGCCGGGACCATGATGGCCAGGGGTTTTTCCGGCACCTCGAACAAGCGCTTTTCATCGGCTTTTTCGAACTTGTCGTAAATGCGAAAACGCCGGATCAGCTTTCGCCCCCAATAGCACAGGTCGATGAAAAGGTCGTCCAGGCCCAACAGGAACATCAGCGAGGCAAGGGTGATTGCCAGAATTTTCAGGCCGAACAGCACATAGGTGAGAAAATCGATGAATGCCAAACTCATGTGGCAGCCACCGGCAGGGTAGAGGGGGCCATCGTCATTCTCCTCGCTCGGTTCCTTCGACGAAGTTGTACGAGATGTCACTGTTTGTACGGGATAGATACAAGCAGCCGAACGCGATGTTGTCCAAATTTCGGGCTTTTTCTTACGGGCTATATCTTGTAGTTTTACAGGTCGTTCATTCAGGGAGTTGGACATGCAAGGCAAGGCCCGCAAGATCGTCCAGGCCATTCTCTACGAGGCCATCGCCGTCGCCTGCGTGGCGCCCGCGCTGGAACTGGCGTTCGGTGCCGGGATGGCGCAGTCGACCGTGTTGTCGGTGCTGATGTCGGGTATCGCGATGAGCTGGAACATGGGCTACAACTGGGTGTTCGAGCGTTGGGAAGCGCGCCAGCACAAGCGGGAGCGCACTTTCTTGCGGCGCCTGTTGCATGCGCTGGGCTTCGAGGGCGGGTTGGTGGTGATTCTGCTGCCGTTGGTGGCGTACTGGCTGGACGTGAGCCTGTGGGCGGCACTGCTGACCAACCTGGCGTTGTTCGTGTTCTTCTTCGTTTACGCCTTCGTCTTCCAGTGGGGCTTCGACAAGGTGTTCGATGTGCCGCTTTCGGCGCAGCAAGCCAAGTGTTGACTTGCGGCCGGGCGGCAGGCTAAGTTCCTATCCCATGAACACATTCCCGTACGTGAACGCCATTATTATTACCGCCATTATCAGCTTGGCGGGCTAGCGCGTACGTGCACCGAACCCGCCCTGGAGGCGGGTTTTTTCTCTCTGACTCCTGGGCAACGTGAAAACAGCCAAGGAGTCATCGATGACCAGCTTCAGTGTCCTTCGTACCACCGTCACCCCCCAGCAACTGCTGTCGGAGCAGGTGCGGCGCATTCTTGCCGCGCCGGTGTACGACCTGGCCATCGAAACGCCCCTGCAGGCCGCGCCTGCCTTGTCCGCCAGCCTGGGTAACCAAGTACTGCTCAAGCGCGAAGACCTGCAGCCTACGTTCTCGTTCAAGATTCGTGGGGCCTACACTCGCCTGTCGCGTCTTACCCCCACGCAGCGCGAGTGCGGGGTGATCACCGCTTCGGCGGGCAACCACGCCCAGGGTGTGGCCCTGGCGGCATCGCACCTGGGCATGAAGGCCACCATCGTCATGCCGACCACCACCCCGTCGTTGAAAGTGGAAGGGGTGCGGTCGCGCGGCGGGCATGTGGTGCTGCACGGCGAGAGCTTCCCCCATGCCCTGGCCCACGCATTGAAACTGGCCGACAGCGAAGGCGCCACCTTCGTACCACCGTTCGATGACCCGGACGTGATTGCCGGGCAGGGCACCGTGGCCATGGAAATCCTCCGTCAGCGCCCAGGTGCCCTGGACGCCATCTTTGTACCGGTGGGCGGAGGCGGCTTGATCGCCGGTATCGCCGCGTATGTGAAGTACCTGCGCCCAGAGGTGAAGGTGATCGGCGTGGAGCCGGAAGACTCCAACTGTCTGCAGGCCGCCATGGCAGCTGGCGAGCGGGTGATCTTGCCGCAGGTTGGCACCTTCGCCGATGGCGTGGCGGTGGCGCAGATCGGTGCCCATTGCTTCGAACTGTGCCGGCACTTCGTCGATGAGGTGGTAACGGTAAGCAGCGACGAACTGTGCGCGGCAATCAAGGACATCTACGATGACACCCGCTCGATCACCGAGCCTTCCGGGGCCCTGGCCGTGGCCGGGATCAAGAAGTACGTGGCGCGCGAAGGCGTGCAGGGGCAGACCCTGGTAGCAATCGACTCCGGGGCCAATGTCAACTTCGATCGTTTGCGCCATGTGGCCGAGCGGGCTGAACTGGGTGAGCAGCGCGAGGCGATCATCGCCGTCACCATCCCGGAACAGCCGGGCAGCTTCCGCGCCTTCTGCCAGGCGCTGGGCAAGCGGCAGATCACCGAATTCAACTACCGCTACTACCCCGGCAAGGAAGCGCGCCTGTTCGTGGGTGTGCAGACCCACCCTGTGCACGACCCGCGCGAGCAGTTGCTGGCCAACTTGCGCGAGCAGGGTTACAACGTGCTGGATTTGACCGACAACGAGCTGGCCAAGCTGCATGTTCGCCATACCGTGGGCGGGCATGCAGCACCGGGCGCGGATGAGCGGGTACTGCGTTTCGAGTTCCCCGAGCGGCCTGGGGCGTTGCTGGGCTTTTTGGAGCGGTTGGGCAAGCGCTGGAATATCAGCCTGTTCCATTACCGTAACCATGGGGCAGCGGAGGCGCGGGTGTTTGCGGCTTTGGAAGTGCCGGTGGATGAGCTGGCGGGGTTGCCATTGGCCCTGGATGAGATGGGGTATCGGTATTGGGATGAGACGGATAACCCGGCGTACACGCTGTTTTTGGGCTAACACGCAATCGTTGAACAATGCAATCTCGTGTAGGAGCGGCCTTGTGTCGCGATGGGCCGCAAAGCGGCCCCTGAATATCATTGCCGCCGCAAAAATCGAGGGGCTGCTTTGCAGCCCGATCGCGACACAAGGCCGCTCCTACAAGGGTTCGTGCAAGGGCGGGTATCAACGCTCGCGCATGAAAAAGCCGGCGACGAACTTGCGGAAAGTTTCCAAACTTTTGAAGTCGGCGTAGCGCTTGAAATTTTCAGCATCCGGCTCGGGCCCGATCGGCTGTTCCAGCAGTGACACCGACAGCACCCGGTCCTGGTCCGAGGTCATCAGCAGCTCATCCATGACCTGCCCGCCAATCACCGGCCTGCGCATCTGCACTTTCACGCCCTTGCTGGCCATCCAGTCGATCAGCGACACCAGCGCCTTGAGCGGCTCGCGTTCTTCATCGCGGTATACCGGGAACAGGTGCGCGCGTGACAGCACGGGCACGCTGGCCACATGAATCAGCTCGTAGTAATGGCTACCGGCGCTGGTCGGCGAGTAGATCATCAGGGCCAGCAACGGCCCGGTGGTACGGCTGCCGCCCCAGTACAGGTGGTGCCCCTGGAAGTCGAAGCCGTCTTCACTGCGGTTGTTGAACAGTTTGCGCCCTTTGATCTGGTCGACGCAGTCCAACAGCAGGCCGTGGCGGCGGTGGTTGCCGAACACCGAGGCTTCGCGCAGGCGGGACTTGAGCATCATCATGTGCTTCATGTCCAGGCGTGTTTCCAGGTAGTTGCTGGCAGGCACCCGTTCCAGCAGCGGGTAGCGGCTGGCCACGCTGCGCAGTTCGGCGAACTGGCCGGTCAGGTCCTTTTTCAGGTGGGTGGCGTAAAGGTTGAGGCCACTGGTTTCGAGCCAGGTCAGCAGCAGTGACAGCAGGCGCTGTTGTTCGCGCCGATCGCTGCCATCGCTGCCTGCACCGGCTGTGCCTGCGCGCAAGTCGCCGATCAGGCGCAAGGGGGTGTCTGGCGGCAGCCAGGCGGCGGGTGGCGCGGGGTCGTTTTCGCGCTCGGCGGCTTCCTGCTCGTCTTTGGTGAACGGGCAGCCGGGCGCGTGCTCGGCGGTGCCTGGGTTGTTCTTGAGGAACAGCGTGCCAGTGTTGCCGTTAAGGGTGACATTGAGCACCGGCAAGGCGTCGTTGCGGCAATCGCAGGCCAGCCACTGGTTGGCATTGCGCACCTTCATCAGCAGCTGGTTGGCTTGCAGCAGGCGCGGGCCGGCGAGGCTGCCGGTGGCAAAGCCGACCAGCAGCTCTTCTTCGGCAGGGGTCAGGCTGCGCACCTGAACGGCGGTTTTGTCGATGATTCGCATGAAGCGGCTCCAAGCTACGAGCCTCAAGCTTCAAGCAAAGTCGCGCCGCTTTCAACTTGCCGCTCAGTTACCGCCGAACATCTTCGCGGCGCGGGCGCGAATCTCGTCGGGTGTCAGGTCCTCTTTGTGAGTGGAGACGAACCAGATGTTGCCGAACGGGTCTTTCAGGGTGCCGCTGCGGTCACCGTAGAACTGGTCGGTCAAGGGGTGCAGTTGGGTGCCGCCAGCGGCCAGGGCCTGGGCATAGACTTTGTCGCAGTCTTCGACATACAGGTGCAGGCCCACGCCTGCGCCGCTGAGCTTCTGGCTGGCGGTGAGGCCGCCTTCCATGTCGCAGGGGTCGCCCAGCATCAGCGACGAATCACCAATCTTCAGCTCGGCATGGCCAACGCGGCCACCTGGGGCATCGAGGCGGAACATTTCAACCGCGCCAAAGGCCTGCTTGTAGAACTCGATGGCCTTGGCGGCGTCGTTGATGGCCAGGTAGGGGGTGATGCTGTGCTGGCCTTCGGGGATGGGTTTGACTGCCATGTTGGACGCTCCTGTGCAAGGGGCGCCGGAGGACGCCCTGTTGCTTAGAGTCGTTTGCACAGATGGAAAATCGACAGTGACGCTAGATCGATTGTCTATAAGCGCGGCCGTCAGAAGATGTAGTCGGTGGTCAGGAAGCTCGACTGGCGGTTGCGGATGATGTCGCTGATCAGTTCCTTGTTGGCCTCCTGGAAGCGCGTGGCGACCAGGGTACGGATCGAGAACACGCGCAAGGCGTCATGCACCGACAGTGTGCCTTCGGCGCTGTTCTTGCGGCCGTTGAACGGGTAGGTGTCCGGGCCACGCTGGCATTGTGCGTTGATGTTGATGCGCCCGACCTGGTTGGCGAAAATGTCGACCAGGCTGCCAATGGTGGCCGGGTCGTTGCCGAACAGGCTCAGTTGCTGGCCGTAGTCGGAGTCCAGCACATAGTCGATCACCGTTTGCAGGTCGCGGTAGGGTACCACCGGCACCAGCGGGCCGAACTGCTCCTCGTGGTACACGCGCATTTGCTGGCTGACCGGGTACAGCAAGGCGGGGTAGAAGAACGAGCCGCGGCTGTGCCCGCCACCTTCGTTGAGCACGCGTGCGCCTTTGGCCGTGGCATCGGCGACCAGGCCATCGAGGTAGTCGACCTTGCCAGGCTCGGGCAGCGGTGTCAGCGCCACGCCAGGCTCCCACGGCATGCCGGGTTTGAGCGCTGCCAGTTTGCGTTGGAACTTGTCGAGGAAGGCGTCGACCACGTCCTCGTGAACGAACAGGATCTTCAGTGCCGTGCAGCGCTGCCCATTGAACGACAGCGCCCCGGTGACGGCCTCTTCGACGGCATTGTCGAGGTCTACCTGGGGCAGCACGATGCCTGGGTTCTTGGCATCCAGGCCCAGTGCGGCGCGCAGGCGGTGGGGGCGTGGGTGCAGCTTCTTCAGGTCGCTGGCGGCCTTGTGGGTGCCAATGAAGGCGAACACATCCACCTTGCCGCTGGCCATCAGCGCGCTCACCGTTTCCCGGCCGCGGCCATAGATGACATTGATCACCCCCGGCGGGAAGCTGTCGCGGAACGCCTCGAGCAGTGGGCGAATCAGCAGCACACCGAACTTGGCCGGCTTGAACACCACGGTGTTGCCCATGATCAGCGCCGGGATCAGCGTGGTGAAGGTTTCGTTCAGTGGGTAGTTGTACGGCCCCATGCACAGTGCGACGCCCAGTGGCGCACGGCGGATCTGGCCGAGGGTGCCCTGTTCCAGTTCGAAGCGGCTGGAGCGGCGGTCAAGGTCCTTGAGGGCGTTGATGGTGTCGACGATGTAGTCGCAGGTGCGGTCGAATTCCTTTTCCGAGTCCTTGAGGTTCTTGCCGATTTCCCACATCAGCAACTTGACCACGGCCTGGCGCTGTTCACGCATGCGTGCGAGGAAGGTTTCGACATGCTGGATACGCTCGGCCACGCGCATGTTCGGCCAGGCACCACGGCCTTTGTCGTAGGCCTGTACGGCGGCGTCGAGGGCGGTGAGCGCGGTGTCGGCATCGAGCAGCGGGGCGCTGCCCAGAATGACCTGATGCTCGGTGTCGCCTTGCTTGAGCCACACCGGGCTGCGCACCGTGGCCAGGGGGCCGTCCCAGCGCCTGAGTTCACCGTTGACCAGGTAGTCGCGTTGTTCCAGGGGGGCTCCCATGCGCCAGGCTTCCGGAATGTTATCGGCGCTGGGGAAGAGTGAATCGAGCAGACGGTCCATGGGTACTGCACCTCACATTACAGGGCGGGTTTCAAGCCAGGTGAATCGCTTCAGCTTCGAGCATGCACCGGCTGCGGAAAAAACACCAGTCTGGCTCACCCGCAGAGCAAATGCCTGCCGATGCGCCGACAGGCACCGCGAACATGACTAAAGCGGCAGATTGAAAAGGTCGCGTGGCGGGTGGGTGAGCCACTCCTCGCGCAGGGCTTGATTCGTATCGATCACTGTCAAACGTCTCCAGAATTCCCTGCGGGCCTGATTCGGCTGCGACAGGAAGGGCTCTTGGTCGAGCAATGGCCGAAGGTCACGGCGAAATTGCAGTGGCAAGCGTTGCCACAATTCGACTTCTGCAGGGCCTGTGTTCTCGAAGAAGTCCAGGTAATCATCTTCGTTTACCATCAGATCGACACCGTGGGCAGTGTTGTAGGCATCGATTTGTGCCAATGCAGTCTGGCCCAGCCACTCGCTTTCAAGGCTCAGGGATTCAGCTACCGGGTGTGGAACATTGAACGCGGCAGGCAGTTGCTGGAACTGGTTGGATGTAAGGTCCAGCACCACAGGTTCACTGATGAGCTGCAGGCCCCGCGGCAATTCGGTGAGCGCACAACCGGACAGGAACACGGTCCTGAGCCCGGAAAGCCGACGCAGGTCGGGTGCCTGAAGCAGGGGGTTGTCAGTCAGATCGAGTATGCCTAGTTGGCTGAACTGGTTTAGCGTTCGTTGAGCCTGGCTATCCCAGGTAATGCGATTGCTGTCCAGGTCCAGCCAGAGTAGATGCTCGGGGCTGGTCAGTTCAGGTAGGCGCTGGAAGCGGCAATTGGTGAGAAACAGGCGCTTGAGGTTGGGGAAACGTTCGTGAAAATCAGCTGGGAGGTGGCTGAGCATCGGGTTGTCGTTAAGTGTGATGTGTTCGATGTGGGTGAATTGATCGGGCAGGTAGAGTGTCGCCAGGTCCTCGTTGCGCAGGTCGAGGCCGGAAAGGTCAAGGCTGAAGAGTCGGCCAGTGCTTCCGAATGGCAGCCAGGAAAGGCGGCGCCAGGCGTTGATGATCGGGCGCACTGCCAGGTGCCGCTGGTGCGGGCTTGATGGGTCGGGCCTTGCCCATTGCTGCAGGTTTTGCCGCAGAGCGCTCAGGTGCTGCTGGAGGTCTCGCAGTCGCTCGGTGGGTGTACGCATGTCATACAGGTCGTGGTCTTCCTGTTCATCGCCCAGCCAGTCGGCGAATTCCGCATCGGTGGCATCGGGGAAAATGCGGCGGTAAGCCGCTGCCAGAGAACCGGCCTGAAGCGGGGGCGCTGGCAACGGCTCCAGGGGGCGGCCGCCGCGTAGCCAGCCTTGTGTCGAGCGCCGCTGCAGAGGCGCTCCCCAGAGTCGCTGCGCCAGCACGGGCCTGTTTCTATCGACCCACGCCAGTACGCGCTGGCGCACTACGCTGCCGTCGCTTCGTGCAATGCCGAGGGCTTCGCGCTGCACGCGTGGCAGCGCCTGCTCCACGGCACGGCACAGATCCTCATCACGCAGCGCGGGCGCCGGGCGCTCTCCCAGATCGGCCTCATAGCCTTCGGCCGTTTTGATCACCCGGCACAGGGTGGTGGCCTGCTCACTGCCGACGTAGTTCAACGTTGGGCCTTGCGGGCTTGCAGCGCGCAACTCAAGGCGTAGGTCAGCAGGCCATTCGGGCAGGGCGTCCAGTGCGCTGAACAGCAGGCGCTCACTGTCAGCGCTGCACTGCGCAGGATGCAACAAGTCTTCCAACGCACGTACCAGCGGCAGCTCGCTGTGTGCCCGTTGGATCTGTTGGCCAATCGCTTTGGGGAGCTCGCCGTGCTCTTGCCAGGTGAGTGATTCAGTATCGTCCAGCCGTGCCAGCAACCGCCTGGCCAAGGCGGGAGACAGGCGTGGGTAGGCCGTAAGCAGCTGCTGCGTTGCGGGGGCGACTGCCGCGTCGCCGTTGTAGAGCTGGTCGAACAGACCCGGCGCTGCGTTTGCACCCATGCCTCGCACTTCGGTCCGTACCGCCATGCGTTGCAGGGTGTCGAGCAATAGCGGCGGGGTTGGCTGGCCTTGCAGGTGCACCTGGCGCAAGCGTTCTGCGTCGATGCCGCAGATGCGTCCGGCCTGCTCCAGTTGTTGGGGTGTGAACGCTGCGAATGGCTCACCCAGGCGCCGCACGAGTGTTGCGAAAGGCCACTGGGCGGGCTGTTCATGCTGGCCGCGCCAGGCACCTTGCCCGTTGTGTTCCAGCGGGGGCTGCCAGGCATCCGGTGTGTCCGGGTGAATGATGCGCCATTGCTGCAGCGTGTTGTCGAAGTGCTGCTGGAAAAGATGGCCGTCCAGGCGGATGAATTGCTGGCCCTCGTGCAGGTACTGGCCTTGCGCATTGGGTTGCAGATGCTCTGGCAGCTCGATGCTACTGCGGTAAGGGGTCAGGTCCTGATTCCAGAGCTTGTAGCCCCCGTTGTTGTCGGGCACTTCCTGGAGGTTTTCCAGCAGCGGGCTGCCGAACAGTTTGGGGACCACGCGGCCTGCCACGGCAAGGCCGCCTATGAGGCCCAGGTTCAGGCCGACGGCTTCCAGATGGCGCAGGGCAAGGTGGCGGTCGCCTTCCTCCCAAGCCTCGTAGCCTTCGAATACCTCGCCCAGCAACTGGCAAGCGGTGACGGCCAGCATCAAGGGGCCTGCCCCTGGTATGAAGAAGCCGGCAACGTTCAGTGCATCCCAGCCAAGGCTTTCCCATTCTTCCAGGCGTTTGGTTCGAGCGTTGGCATCGGCCGTTGCGGTCGGTACCGCAAGCTGGCTGGCTTCATGCTTGAGGCGGGCCAGGTGCTGGTCCTGGTAGTAGCCGAACGGCTCTGCCGCGATTACCTGGCGCGTCGGGCGCAAGTCCACGTGCGCTGCACGCAACCAGGGGCGGTCGAAGGCAGCGTTGCCGGAGGCGTCGAGGTTCTGTTGCAGCAGGTCGAGAAAGTGCGCGCGCTCATCCAGCCTGATGTAGGCGGTAAATGCCTGGCGCGCTGCGGGCTCCAGCAACAACGTCGCCAACGCTTCATGCACCGCTTCAAGGTCATGGCACTGGCGCAGCGCTGGGTCATGGCCAGGCAAGAACAGCGCAAGCCCCGCGCTGCCGACATCGATCAGCATCACTTCGTGCAGGATGCTGCCGAACAGCGCCAGCTGCCAGCACGTCACGTTGTCACCTTGCAACAGTCGCTCTATTTCGTCACGAGCGTTGCCGCCAAGCAGGTGTCGCAGGTAGGCCAGGTCGGCCGCCAGCCGCAGGCTGTCTTGTTGCACGTGCATGGCTTGCGCGCGAACGCCGGGTTGCCCTAAATGGTGTGTCAGATGGGCCTGGTAGGTGCCACCCAAGTCCAGTTCTCGACACAGTGTGGCGAAGGCTTCGGGACTAAGCGGCAAACGATCTACCTGGTAGTGTTCCGACTTCAGTGGAAACTGCGCAGTCGGCACCTGCATGCCAAGGGGAGCGTACCCTTGAACCTGAATTGCCGTGACATGGATGTTGTCCTTCAGCGCAATCGCGCTCTGGGAGGTAAATACTTCGTCATCGGCAAAGTTCTGCAGGGCCGCTTGTAACAAATTGTCGCGACGATGGCTGTAGAGATAGCGTAAGCCGACCCAGTGCCAGTTGCTTTCAACCCGCAGCAACTGGCTGTTGCGCAGTGGCGCGTGAAAACCATGTGCCGCAAGGTGGCCTTGCAGCAAGGGTTCGGCGAATTCGGTGATCTGTGCGAGGCCCTTGAGTGAGCGGGCCAAGGCGGCTTGTGAGCGAACCAGGCGTGCCTGGCTGGCGTGCGCTGCCTGGCGCAGGTCTGGGGCGGCATTGGCGAACCAATCCTGCTCTTGCCACGCATTAGCCTGGGTTTGCTGCAACGCGGCCCACTGTTTGGGTGTTGCCCGGTGGGCCCAATGGGGTAGCTGCGCCTTCAGCAGAGCTTGATGCGGGATGTAATCAGGCATGGTGATGCTCCTTTTATGCAAAGAAGGCATCAAACGCTAATTATCAATAGCCAAGTGGTAACGGAGTATCGTGCTTATCGGCACGCTTATAGCAAAGTTTCGCTGATGGAGGCTTTTAGAGCAGAAAATTTGACGCCATGAAACTTGATCTAAAGTCAGCGAAGAGCCGCTTGCCAAAGCCTTTCGGGGCATCTTAAATTGTTACTGAATGTGATAATAAAGTTGTAGGGCAAACTATAAAAATCAAAGCGTTAAGTGTTTTTGCTGCATTTTTCTCTCTTTACGCATGGCCATAGAGCACTTCAAAGGACGTCGAAGAAGAAATGAAAGAGACCTTGACAGCTGTGGCGCGAAAGCTCCTGTCGCCCTCCACGCGCTACGAAATGAGGCTGCTGGCCAGCAAAACGCGAGAAATGATGGCGCGTGCCTGTTTCTGGCGGTGGGAGGTTGCCAGGTTTCGGCCGCAGCAGGAGAGCCCGTACGAAATCCTCTACATCGGCCGCAAGCAGCAACGGGAAATGGCCAAGCTGCTGATCGGCGGCAAAGGCCAGGGCAGCGCATCGATCGTGGAGGGTGCAAATGCCACGGCGGCTGCCAACCATGTGGTGGTCATCAGCGAAATGCCGACCTCGGGGGCGCTGTCCGTGCCGCATTACCTGAGCGCCGTGGTGCCGCTGGGGCGACCACTGGATGACATCACGGCCCGCTACGACAGCGAACTGCGCCGCAGCATTCGCAAGAACCGGCCGCTGTATCACATGCGCCAAGCCCTCTCGGACGACGAAATCAGCATGGCCGACCGGGACCTGCTGCGCCCTTATGCCACGGCCAGGCAAGGCATCCACGCCGCGCAGTTCCCTACCGAAGAGGTGTTCCGAATTGCCAAGAGCGTCGGCCGGCTCGACTTGATCATGCTGGGCGATGAAGTGATCGGCTGCCACCTGGGGTGTGAAGTGGTACGCGGCGGCAAGCGTTACTGGAGCACCTTGCGCTTTGGCTATTGCGAGGCGGTGTTTTCCGATGCGAAGAAACTGCGCGAGGTGAATTCGATCACCACCTTCATGGCGCTTGAATGGGCACTGGAGCAGGGCTTCGATTACTACGACATCGGCCTGTGCCTGGCACGCCCGGACGACGGCCTGTTGAAATGGAAGCGCCGCCGGGGTGGTGATATCGACTCACTGGGTAACCATGCGTACCTGTTTGTCCGCCTGCCAAAGACCGGCACGGCGAAGTTCTTGTGGGACACGCCGATGTTCGCCGTCGAAGGCGACAAGCTCACGTTGCATCTGGGGTTGCCGGATGGGCCTAGCGATGAGGAAGTTGCCAGCCGTTACCACGAAATGGTGTTTGGCGGCCTGCACAAGATTTATCTGTACGGTGGCAACGGTGCAGGTGAGCCGTTCGTGGAAACGTTGCGCAGCCGTTACGCAAGCCAGCAGTCACCGCCCACCATGGAAAGGGTCACATGCAACTGAGTGGCTGCCAGGGAGGCATTGATAGGGCGCCTTGCGCCAGGCTTCAGACTTCGTCATCAAAGGAGGACGCTTCATGGGAGGCGATATCTCGCAGTTCAGTGCATCGCCCGCAGCCAAGCATCACACCTGGACCTTGGCCGCCTATCGCTACATGGCGCGCAAACGCTTGGGCAAGAACACGGCCATCGACCTTAAAAGCATCGCCACCAAGAGCTGGGACATAGCCCCTGGCGAAGCCACGGTTTCGCCGCCAGCCATTTTTCTGCCCGGCCAGCTGGAACGGGTGACAGGCTGGGAAGGCAAGCGCTTCTACCCCTACGTGCACCCGGCACGCACCATGGAAGGCGGCGTCAATACGCTGCAAGGGCCAACCCGCGGCTACCTGATCAAGGATGTGTGGCTAATCGACGGGGCGTTGTACAAGGGCAAGGCCAGCCATTGGTTGTCACTGAAGCCAAGCACCTTCCCGACCATCATCGTCGACAATGAGATCGACCGCGCGGCTATCTACTGCACGCAAAACGGCAACTCGTGGTTCGGCACCTGGCTGATGGAAGATTGCCCGACCTATGCGCTGGCTTGTAACGAAGGTATCCCGGTGACCACCGCACCTTCTGCCCGGTTTCCACTGTTTACTCAGGCACCGGCCTATGAGGAGTTGCTGGGTATGAAACCGCTGCGTTTGCGCAGTGCGTTCTTCCGTGAGCTGGTGCTGTTCGATGACCAGAGCAACAACCGCAGCCGGCATGCCCGCTATCGTGCGATGGGCGACAAGCTGCTTTCGCATGTGCCGCATGCACAGCATCCTGGGGTGTTCCTGCTGCGCGGTGGCGATGGTGACCTGCGCCTCTTGCGCAACGAGCTTGAGCTTGCCGAGCACTTGCGCGTTACCCGTGGTTTTCGCATCGTCAACCCGCTGAAGTCCGATCTGCCGAGTATTGTCGCGGCCTGCGCCGGTGCTCAAGTGGTGATCGGGGTAGAGGGCAGCCAGTTGGTGCATGGGGTGAATGTGCTGCAGACAGGCGGTTGCCTGCTGACCTTGCAGCCGCCTAACCGCTTTGTCAGTTACTACAAGTACCTGACGGATCGTGACCACCAGCATTTCGGTTTCGTGGTCGGCATACCCGAAGGTGACGGTTTTCGGATCGATATCGGCGAGGTAGAGCGCACACTGGACCTGTTCCCACGCTAAGTGTGTAGTATTCGGGCACATGGCTGCGGCGGGCGAGGCGAAGGATGATCGAGGTATCACGGTTCTGGCGCGACCCGGCGCTGCCGTTCGTCGAAGCCCGAAGGGTAGGGGACGGGCGCAAGGTGTGTTACGCCGCGCACGCCCACGAAAGCTTCTCCATCGGGGTGATCACGGGTGGGCGCAGCACCTACCTTAACGCCGGTCAGGGTGTCGAGGTGACGGCGGGGACCACGGTGCTGATGAACCCGGGTGTGGTGCATACCTGCAACCCTGTTGCCGGGGAGCCGTGGTCCTACCTGATGCTGTTCGTCGACCAGCCTTGGTTGCAGGCCTTGGGGTTTGCCTTGCCGGCGCAGACCTGGAGCCGTTCGCCGCTGTTGTACCAGCGGCTTTTGCAAACCTTCGCCGACCTGTTCGATACCCGTCTGCCAGATCGCGAAGCGCGCCTGGCGGCTTTTTTCAGCGGATTGCCGGAATTACTGGGTGGCAGTGCCCCTGTGAGTGACGAGGGCAACCCTCGACTGCAAGCGGCGGCAGCATTCATACGCGCCCACCGCAGTGACGCGTTGAGCCTCGAGGACATCTGCGCGGCCTGCGGCCTGTCACGCTCCTACCTGATTCGTGCGTTCCGCCAACATTTCGGCCTGACCCCGCATGGCTATCTGCTCGACCAGCGCGTGCAGCTGGCCAGGGCGCGGCTGCGGCAAGGCCGGGCGATTGCCGAAGTGGCACAGGAGGCCGGGTTTGCCGACCAGGCGCATTTGCAGCGGGCATTCAAGCAGCAACTGGCGGCGACACCAGGGCATTATCGCAATGCGCTTGGCTGAATGATCAGGTAAACCGCACTGGCAATCAGCAACACGGCCAACCCTCGGTTCAGCAGGCGCATATGCCGTGGATTGCCCAGATACCGCCGGATCACGCTCCCGGCCCACGCCCAGCAGGCCACCGAGATGAAACAGATTGGCCCATAGATCCAGGCGAACAGCCACAGCAGGTGCTGTTCACCGCCGGTGTAGGCGCCCACGCCGGCGACTGCTGCCAACCAGGCTTTGGGGTTGAGCCACTGCATTACCGCGCCCTGCCAGGCTGAAGGGGCCATGGTCGGGTGTTCGCTGCCCAGGTTGCCATCGTCACTGGCCAGTTTCCACGCCATGTACAGCAGAAATGCCACACCGCTCCAGTGCAACAGCAGGCCCAGCAAAGGCCAGCGCAACATCAGCTGATGCACGCCCAGCCCGACCAGCACCAGCAGCAGGCAAAAGCCCAGCGTGGCGCCGGCCACATGTGCCAGGCTGGCGCGCAGGCCGTGGCGGGCACCGCTGCCCAGTGCGACGATGTTGACCGGGCCGGGGGAAATCGAGGCCGCCAAGGCGAAGGCGGCCATTGACAAGGACAGGCTCATGAGGGAAATCCGAATGGCTGAAGGAGGGCTTCATCCTCGGGCATCCGCTTGCAGAGGTATTGAACAAAAGTACCCTCTCCACAACTGGAAGCGTGCAGTGCAGAGGTGTTACAGGTTTTGTAATAGTTTTGCGCTACTAGAGAAACCTGCTGTGCTTGTAGCATCATCCTCCCAATTTGTTATCAAGGTCTATATGAGCACCTTCGCGGAGCCCCCCAGTTTTCGGCCGTTTCGGCCATCCTTTCCCTGTCCTTGTGACGCCTTCCTCGTGAGTACCCGCTAATGGAATGGCTAGCCGACCCAACGGCCTGGCTAGGCCTGTTGACGCTTATCGTCCTTGAGCTGGTGCTGGGTATCGACAACCTGGTGTTCATCGCCATCCTCGCCGACAAGTTGCCGCCTCACCAGCGTGATCGCGCACGGGTCATTGGCCTTGGCCTGGCGTTGATCATGCGTCTGGGCCTGTTGGCCAGTATTTCGTGGATGGTCACACTTACCGCGCCGCTGATCGACGTATTCGGCAAGAGCTTCTCTGGCCGTGACCTGATCATGCTGTTCGGTGGTGTATTCCTGCTGTTCAAGGCCACCATGGAGCTGCATGAACGCCTGGAGGGCCACGTGACACAGGCCAGTGGCACATTGCGCCATGCCGCGTTCTGGCCGATCGTCGCCCAGATCGTGGTACTGGACGCAGTGTTCTCGCTGGACGCCGTGATCACGGCGGTGGGCATGGTCGATGAGCTGTCGGTGATGATGATCGCGGTGATCTTCTCGATCGGTATCATGATCGTTGCCAGCAAGCCGCTGACCCGTTTCGTCAACGCCCACCCCACGGTAATCATGCTGTGCCTGGGCTTCCTGATGATGATCGGTTTCAGCCTCACTGCAGAAGGCCTGGGCTTCCATATCCCGAAAGGCTACCTGTATGCGGCGATTGGCTTCTCGATCCTGATCGAGCTGTTCAACCAGCTGGCCCGTGCCCGCCGCAAGCGCAGCTTGCAGCAGCATCGACCGCTACGCGAACGTACTGCCCATGCGGTGCTGCGCCTGCTGGGCGGCCGCCGGATCGAAGCTGACGAGGTGGGTGAGGAAATCGCCGATCTGGTCGAAGGTGGCGAGGAACAGGTGCTGTTCGACCGCCGAGAGCGGGTAATGATCAGTGGTGTGCTGAACCTGGCAGAGCGGCCGATCCGTACGGTGATGACCGCGCGTGCCGAGGTCGATGTGATCGACCTGGCACAGCCGGCCGAGGCCATTACCCAGGCCTTGGTCAACTCGCCGTACTCGCGCCTGCCGTTGATCCGCGATGGCCGTGTGGACGAACCCTTGGGTTTTGTGCACAAGAAGGAATTGCTCAAAGAGCTACTGTCGGGCGACCAACCCGATCTGGAAAGCATGGCCCGGGCGCCGTTGAACCTGCTGGAGAGTTTCAGCATCCTCAATGCCCTGGAGCAGATGCGTGGCCAGTCGACCCACATCGCATTCGTGGTCAACGAGTTCGGCGACTTTACCGGCCTGCTGACCATGACCGACATCCTTGAGTCGATTGCCGGTGAATTGCCGGATGCGAGCGAGGTAGAAGGCCCCGGCATCGTTCAGGAGGGTGAAGCCTTTGTGGTCAGTGGTGCACTGAACTTGAGCCAGGTGCAGGCCCGTACAGGCTTCAGTGCCCGTGCTACCGAAGATTACCAGACCCTCGCGGGCCTGGTGATGAGCTTGCTCGACCGCCTGCCGATGGTGGGTGATCAGTTGGCCTGGAACGGCTGGATGCTGACCGTGGAGGCGGTTGAAGAGCGGCGGGTGCGCCAGGTTCGGCTTACACCGAACGGCGGCGCTGACGCAACAGGTGCTTGAAGCCTTCGAGCACCAGCACCAGCACTGCGGCCCAGATTGGCAGGTAGGTCAACCACTGATCCGGGCCGATGGTTTCGCCTAGCAGTAATGCCACCCCCACCAGCAGCACGGGTTCGACGTAGCTGAGCAGGCCGAACAGGCTGAATGGCAACATGCGGCTGGCCAGTACGTAAGCGATCAGGGCCGAGGCGCTGATCGCCCCAAGGATCGGGATCAGCGCATACAGCCCAGGGTGTGCTTGCAGGTCGGCATTGGATAGCGGGCCCTGGATAACGAAGTACAGGGCCCACGGCAGCAGCAGGCACATGTCGCACCACAGGCCACCCAGGTGGTCGGTGCGGCAACGCCGGCGCAGCACGAAGTAGATCGGGTAACCGATCGTCACCAACAGGGTTTCCCAGGCAAAGCTGCCATTTTGGTACAGCTCGTGGCCCACGCCCAGCGCGGCGCAAGCCACCGCCACCTTCTGCAGGCGCGACAGGCGCTCGCCATACACCAGTCGCCCGGTCAGGACCATGGCCAGCGGGAGCAAGAAGTAGCCCATCGACACTTCCAGGCTACGCCCGTGCAGGGGCGCCCAGAGAAACAGCCACAGCTGCACGCCCATCAGCCACGAAGTACCGACCATGCCGAGCAACAGCACCGGCGTGCGCTTTACCCGGCCCAACAGCTCGCCGACCCGTTTCCAGTCCTTCGAGACAAGCATGAACAAGGTGAGGCAGGGCAGCGTCAACAGGGTGCGCCAGCCAAAGATTTCTTCGCCATCGAGTGGCTTGAGCAGCGAGGTATAGAAGTACATCACGGCGAACAGACAAGACGCCATGACCGATGAAACAATGCCTTTTGACACGAATGCCTCGAATACGGGAGTTGAGCGAGTGAATCAGCCGCGCATGATCTCAGGGGCAGCGCCTTGCGGCAACTGCGCAGCGCCCGGGCGTGTGGCCAGGGCTTCAAGGAACTGGGCAGCTGGCATGGGCCTGGCGAACAGGTAACCTTGCTGGAAGTCCACCCCATGCTCGGCCAGGTAGTCGCGCTGAATGTCGGTTTCGACACCCTCGGCTACGATGCCCAGGCCCAGCTTGGCCGACAGCTCGATGATGCTTTCGAGAATGTGCACCGACAGCGCATCGGCACCTATCATGGCGACGAAACTCTGGTCGATCTTCAGGTAGTCGACCTTGAATTGCCGGAGGTAGTTGAGGCTCGACTGGCCGGTGCCGAAGTCGTCGAGGGCAATCATTACGCCCATGGCATGCAGTTTTTCGAACAGTTCGAGGGCCACGGGCGTGGGTTCGATCAGTTTGCGCTCGGTCAGCTCCAGGGTGAGTACCACCCGGCCGGGCGGAAAGTGTTGCAGGAACGTACGGCAGTCATCCAGCAACCTGAGATCGCGGCAATGGTCCGCGGTGATGTTGATACCAACATGAAAGCCGTCCTCCATCAGCCCGGCATAAGGTGCCAGGCTTTGCGCGGTATGCGTCATCAGCGCCCGGGTCATGGCGACAATCTGCCCGCTGTGTTCTGCATATGGGATGAACAGGTCAGGGCGAACCAGGCCTTCTCGTGGATGATTCCAGCGCATCAGCACTTCGGCGCCGGCCCAGCGGTAATCGCCTTTGCGTACCACCGGCTGGAAGTACGGCAGAAACTCATCGGCCTGCAGGGCGCGATCCAGTTCGGCACGGGGGGAGGTGACGCGACGAATCTGCCAGCGGCATGCCAGCGCCGCCACAACCCCCAGCACCAGCAGCAGGCTGAGCAGGGCCGGGTAGTGGCTGCGTAACAGTTGGCCTTGCTTGTTGGCGCTGTAGCCGCCCTGCACGCTAAACGGGTATCGCGTGGAGCCTAGCAACACGTTGGCGCTGGAGGCGGCAGGTGGTACGCCTTTGTGCACCACTCCGTCTTTGCCCATCCAGGCGTCGCCGACGCGGATTTGCAGTTCTTCATCGGGGCCGATCAGGCGCAATGCCGTCAGCAGGTGGTCGCCATCCACCGTGGTGATTGCACCGTGGTCACCATCGCTGGCACGGTATACCAGTAGCGGGTGGCCAGGCGTAACCGAATTGCCGTCCATCAGCCATAGCTTGCCGTCTACGTAGTCGGCTGCATTGACCGGTTCCTGGAACTCGCCGAACAACGAGGTGCAATAAAGGTTGTTGTGCCTGAACAGGTTGGTCGAGCGCACGAAGGCATTGCGGGTAACCTGGGCCCGCAACGTGAGCTGGGCTTGATCGCAAGCGCTGCCAGCCAGGGGCAGCAGCGCATTGGCAGCAGCGGACAGGTTGTCGAGGATGCGCTCGACGTGCTCCACCGCCTGCCGGGTGGTGGCCTGGCTACTGGCTTGCATTTCGCGCTCGATCTGCCAGTTCATCACGCCCAGGCCGCACATTACCGGCAGTACGCCGACGACCCAGGGCAACAGGGTACGCCAGCTGAGCGCGGCGCGGCGTTTGGTGGTGAGGGGCATGCTGACCTGACTACTATGAGGGATAAACGAGAGGATAGCCGTTTGCCTGACCGTGCGAGCAACTAAAACGCGACAAAAATTTTTACGCAATGTAGAATCGGTTTACGAATACAACAATAAGGTCCTTCATTTCCGAAGGATCAAGCCCGCCGAGAATGGGTCCATATGACATACCATGGGTTCAAGCTGATCATAGGTGGCTTCCTCGCTCGCAGCGTGCGGGGCATCCCGTGCTCACCGCCGTTTTTGTTCCGCATCCCACGCAATCAATAATATTTCGCTGCAGATGAGGACACGAACATGGCTGATATCTTCGACAATCCAATGGGCCTGATGGGCTTCGAATTCATCGAACTGGCTTCGCCGACCCCTGGCGTACTCGAGCCGGTCTTCCAGATACTGGGTTTCACCAAGGTGGCTACCCACCGCTCCAAGGATGTACACCTCTACCGTCAGGGTGGCATCAATCTGATCCTGAACAACGAGCCCAAGAGCATCGCCTCGTATTTCGCGGCTGAGCACGGCCCGTCTGTCTGTGGTATGGCATTCCGTGTACGCAATGCCCATGAAGCGTATGCCCGTGCCCTCGAGCTGGGCGCCCAGCCGGTGGAAATCGAAACGGGTCCGATGGAACTGCGTCTGCCAGCGATCAAGGGTATTGGTGGCGCACCGCTTTACCTGATCGACCGTTTCGAGGAAGGCAGCTCGATCTACGACATCGATTTCAACTTCATCGAAGGCGTGGATCGCAACCCGGTGGGCGCCGGCCTGAAAATCATCGACCACCTCACCCACAACGTCTACCGCGGACGCATGGCCTACTGGGCCGGCTTCTACGAGAAGCTGTTCAACTTCCGTGAAATCCGTTACTTCGATATCAAGGGTGAGTACACCGGCCTGACGTCCAAGGCCATGACCGCTCCTGATGGCATGATCCGCATCCCGCTCAACGAAGAGTCCTCCAAGGGTGCCGGGCAGATCGAAGAGTTCCTGATGCAGTTCAACGGCGAAGGCATCCAGCACGTGGCCTTCCTGACTGATGACCTGCTCAAGACCTGGGATGCCCTGAAGGGCTTCGGTATGCGCTTCATGACCGCGCCACCGCAAACCTACTACGAAATGCTCGAAGAGCGCCTGCCTGGCCATGGCGAGCCGGTCGATCAACTGCAAGCGCGTGGCATCCTTCTCGATGGCGCCTCGCAGCCCGGCGACAAGCGCCTGCTGCTGCAGATTTTCTCGGAAACCTTGCTTGGGCCGGTGTTCTTCGAGTTCATCCAGCGCAAAGGTGACGACGGTTTTGGTGAAGGCAACTTCAAGGCATTGTTCGAATCCATCGAACGGGACCAAGTTCGCCGTGGTGTACTGAGCACCGACTGATGCCGCTCTGGGTAGCGCCTGCCTTCATGGGTTGTTGGCGGCGCTCTCAGGCTTGCAGGAGCGGGTCCTGAACAGGCCCAGATACACGATCAAGCTGGTCGCGATCCCCACCAACATCAACGATGGCAGGATCTGCAGCATGGACTGGCGTATTTCCTGGGCGGTGAAACCCTGTGCATAGCCGCCTTTGATTCTGTATCCATACTTGGCCGACAAGGCGTTGGCCAAGAACTCGGACTGCGAGGGGGGCTGTGCGTCACGGCTATCACCCTTGCTCCAGATATAGCGATCGTCGAACTCCACTACCAGTGTCAGCCCATCCTGAAAAGCATCCAGTTCATTGCGCAGCTGTGAGGCATACGCGGTCACGATTACGCCGACGCCATTGCTTTGCAGGTAGAAGTTGACCCGCAGTTTGCGGCGGTTGTCGGGTTGCCCATAAGACAGTTCCACCTGTTGGCCCGACAGCGTCAAGGACGACAAGTAGTCCATTGAGCCTGAAGCGCTGCTGCAGTAAGCTTCATTGTCCTCCACCAAGGTCAATGACCTGAGCATGGAGCGGCTGACAACCTGGTCCTGTAAAGCGCTTCTGACGTTTTCGCAGGGCTTGCCGGCAAGTGGCAATGCGCGATGGGCAGCCTCGCTCAGCCTGTTCAGCGCCTGATCGATGCTGAACACCGCTTCCCGAACCGAGATGTTCGCGTTTTCCGCAAGTTTCATTTCCAGTTGAACAATCATTACCAGCAAACCGGAAATCACAGGTACAAGGCCCACAGTGGTGAGTAGCAGCAGCTCCCGCATGCGGCGCCCGGCGTGCAAGATTTTCAACATAGGACAAGGGTTCTCCGGCCCGAAGCTGTTCGCGTTGAACAGCTGAGCCTTGAGCCTATGTTTTCAATGAGCTGCCTGCTGTAGTCCGCGTGCAGTCTGCTCGATAGGAAACCAACAAGGTTAATGTAAGGTTTTACTTGCCCTGGAGTTTCGCGAGGACTTTTTCGGCGAGCAGCGCGGTAGAGGCAGGGTTCTGCCCGGTGATCAGCCGACCATCATCGACCACGTATGGCTTCCATGGATCGTCATGCTTGCTGTACACGCCGCCACGGCCACCCAACTCGTTTTCTGTCAGGAAGGGCACCACGTTGTCCAACTCGACCAGTTTTTCCTCGATATTGGAAAAGCCGGTTACCTTCCGATCTTTCAGCAGCAGGCTATTGTCGCTGAGCTTGATGTTCAGCAGGCCGACCACACCGTGGCACACTGCGGCAACAATGCCGCCATTTTCGTAGACCTTGCGTGCCAGCTCCTGCAGCGGTTGGTTTTCGGCAAAGTCATACATCACTCCGTGCCCGCCTGTGTAGTAGATGACGCTGTATTCTTCGGCCTTTACCTGGCCAGGGCTAAAGGTGCTGCCCAGGCGATTCATGAAGCCCTTGTCGTCATACCATTGCCAGTCCAGGTCGGGGGCCATCTGCAGGCTGTGTGGGTCGATGGGGATGTAGCCGCCCTGTGGGCTGACATAATCGACCATGTAGCCGGCCTTTTCGATTTTCTCGACAAAGTGCACTGCTTCGCCCAGCCACAGCCCGGTCGCCCGACTCAGCGTCGGATACTTGGCTGTATTGGTCAGTACTACCAGTATTTTCTTGCTCATGACCACGCTCCCGTCGGCAACCTGAATGGGCCGTTGCTCCCTGGCCCGAGGAAAAACCTAATGAGCATAGCTGCCACCAGCCAGGGCGTCATGGTGTGCGATGCATGCTGTGCTAAGTTGAATGAATTCACAGCTGGAGCCACGACATTGGTCGCAAACGGTACGCCACGCGAGCCTGTACCGCAGGCTATACGGCAGTCGCTTGTTTCGTCATCGATCAAGCCGATGGGGGAACGCATCGCCCAGTTCGAGTGGGGGCATACCTCGCTCGGGCCATTGCCGCGCTGGCCGGCTTCATTGCGCATTGCTGTAGACATGATGCACTTGTCGCCGTTCCCGTGTGCGGTGGTCTGGGGGCCTGACCTCTGTGTGGTGCACAACGATGGCTATCGGGCGCTGCGGGTTGTTACCCATGATGCGCTGGGTAAGACGTTCGATGCCCTTTGGCATGATGTCTGGCCAGCAGTGGGGCCTTGGGTGTTCAACGTACTTGAGGGGCGCTCGAGTTTCGTCGAGGACCCACCCCTGCGAATCGTCCGGGGCGAAGGCGCCGAGCCGCTATGGTGCGCGTTCGGTTATGCCCCCCTGCATGATGAACTCGGTAACGTGGCCGGGTTTCTGCATACGGTGATCGAAACCACAGCCAGCGTCGAGGCGCACCGTCACTGGCGTGAGCAGGCGCAGGGATTTGAACGGCAGGTCGAGCGCCATGTGGCCGAGCGCGAGCAGTTCTGGCAGCTGTCGCGCGACGCCATAATGACGATTACCCCGGAACTGAAACTGCATGCCGCCAACCCGGCCTGGCACCGCATTTTGGGTTGGCCTCAAGAACAGGTGCAGGACATACCGATACTGGAGCTGGTTCACCCCGCCGATCGTGTCGAAGTGCAAGTGGCAGTGTCGGGGCTACTGCAAGACAGTCATGCGGAACAGATCGAGACCCGTCTGCGCCACCGCGATGGTCACTACCACTGGTTTTGCTGGAGTGCGCGGTTTGATGGCAGCCTTCTGAACGTGGTTGGCCGGGACATCACCGCAGAGCGCGAAGAGGCTGCACGTCAGTCCGAGGCGCTGATGCGCAGCAGCGAGCGTATGGAGGTGGTAGGCCAGTTGGCGGGCGGCATGGGCCATGAAATGAACAACTTGCTGTCCGGTATTGGTGGCAGCCTCGAATTGCTGCAGCGGCGCCTGCAGGACGGGCGCCTGGAGCGAGTGGAGGCCTATGTGGAGGTCGCGCGTGACTCAGTGCAGCGTGCGATGGAACTGACTCATCGCTTGCTTGCGTTTTCTCGCCATCAGCCGTTGGCACCTGGACCGCTGAATTTCAATCGGCAGTTACGTCAGAGCGAGCCGCTGTTATTGCAGGCGCTGGGGGCAGAGATGCGTTTGCACTGGCAACTGGATGTTGCGCACTGGGCGGTGAACTTGGACGTGCGCCAGCTTGAAAATGCGCTGATCAATTTGTGCGCCAATGCCCGTGAGGCATGCCTGGCGCAAGGCAATGTCACCATCAGCAGCGTCAACGAACGGCTGACTGCCTTTTTCCCGGATGAGGGTGGCTTGCCCCCAGGCGACTACGTGGCTTTGCATGTCGAGGACGATGGCCATGGCATGGCGGCGGTAGATATCCCCAGGGCATTTGAACCGTTCTTCACCACCAAACCCGTCGGGCGTGGGTCCGGCCTTGGTTTGTCGATGGTTTATGGCTTTGTCGGCCAGTCGGGCGGGTATGCCTGGATCGAGTCGACCCAGGGAAAGGGCACCAAGGTTTCCATGCTTTTCCCTCGGTGCCATGAGCCGGTACCGGACGAGGTCACGCCGGCACCGCGTCCGCAGCGTATGGCAAGAGGCGAGCGCCTGCTGTTGGTCGATGATGAGCTTAACTTGCGCGCGGTGATGCGCGAATACCTGACTGAGCGTGGTTTCAACGTGACCGACGTGGGCGATGCCAATACTGCGCTGGACCGCTTCCGCCATGGCGGCCCCTTCGATTTGGTAATCACCGACATCGGCCTGCCGGGTGGTTTCAGTGGCCGGCAAGTGGCCAAGGCCATGCGCATGCAACTTGAACAGCAGAAGATTCTGTTTATCACAGGCTATGCGGATCAGCCGATTGAAGCGCAACTGCTCGGCCAGCCGGGCACGGCGTTAATGAATAAACCGTTCTCGCTGGCGGACCTTGCCGACGAAGCGATACGCATGCTTGATGAGTAGGGCGCTTCAGGGCTTGCCAAGAATCTGCGTCACTTGGGCCTGCAACTGCTTCAGTTCGAACGGTTTGCAGATCAGGTGCATGCCCGTGCCCAGGAAGCCCTCACGGGCCATGGCTGTCTCCGCATAGCCGGTGATGAATAGCACTGGCAAGTGCGGTCGCAGGCTGCGAGCAATTTCGGCCAGTTGCCGGCCATTCATGCCGGGCAAGCCAACATCGCTGACCAGCAAGTCTACCGCTTGTGCCGAGCGTAAAACTTTCAAACCCTCGTTGGCATTGGCGGCGCTGTGGCAGGGGAAGCCGTCGTCGCGCAGAGCCTGGCACAGCAGATGGCGCACATCAGGGTCATCTTCGACCACCAAGACATGCCGGCTACAATCGCCTTGTTTGGGAGGCGTTGGGCTGGACACTCGCCGAGCTTCACCGCGATGGCGGGGCAGGTACAGTTCTACCTGGGTGCCTTGGCCAAGCTCGCTGTGCAGCGTGACATGCCCGTGGGATTGCTTGCTGAAGCCGTACACCATCGACAAGCCGAGCCCGATCCCCTGGCCGGTCGCCTTGGTGCTGAAGAACGGCTCGAAGGCGTGCTCCAGTGTGCTTTGTGCCATGCCCTGGCCGTCGTCGATGATCCGCAGGCGCACATAATCGCCCTCGCGCAGAGCGCCGTCGGCGAATTGCTCGGTGGCGATGTATTGATTGCTCGCCTCGATGCGCAGTAGACCACCACTGGGCATGGCCTCGCAGGCATTGAGCAGCAGGTTGTCCAGGGCTTCGTGCAGCTGCTCGTCGTCTGCCTCCACAGGCCAGAGCCCTTTGGCAACCTGCACCTGCAGGGCTACCGCCGGGCTCACCCGAGCCTTG
This sequence comes from Pseudomonas sp. NBRC 111140, assembly GCF_001320885.1. Lineage (NCBI taxonomy): Bacteria > Pseudomonadati > Pseudomonadota > Gammaproteobacteria > Pseudomonadales > Pseudomonadaceae > Pseudomonas > Pseudomonas sp. NBRC 111140. The sequence goes on along the minus strand of NZ_BCBQ01000034.1, from coordinate 11,466 downwards.
AGGCGCTTTGCCTGCAGAAGTGTATGCAGGTCGATTCGTTCGTTATGCAGCGATTGTCGGGAAGAGAATGCCAGCAGGCGGTGTGTCAGGCGGGCGGCGCGTGCTACAGCCTCGCGGCCCATGCTCAGCACGCCGTCCAGGCCGTCGCTGCGGCCTTGGTGCAGGCGCCGCTCGATCAGTTCGAAGCTGCCACCAATGCTGGTGAGCAAATTGTTGAAGTCATGGGCGACGCCGCCGGCCAATTGGCCGATGGCTTCCATCTTGCGTACTTGGTAACGGGAGAATTCGCTGTGCTGCTGTTCTTCGTTTGGCGGCTCAAGCTGGGTGTCCAGGCGCTGCTGCAGGCCATGGAGCTGGTCACGTATCAGGTATTGCCTGCGGCGGTTGCGCAGTGCGGACTGGGTCATGTGCAACAGCTGGGCGTGTTCGAAGGGCGCAATCAGCAATGCCAGGTTGCCCACGGGGTGATTAGTCGCGCCAGTGGCTGACCAGGCGCCCTGGGTCACCAGTACGATGGGCAGGTCCGACCAGCTTGGTTGCTGGTCAATATAGGCTTGCAGCGACTCGCATGGGCCATGGCTGAACACTTGTTCGGCAATGATCGCCAAACCTGCGCCTTCGGCCAGGCGCGCCTGCAGGTTGGCCATATCGACCGCACACAGGCTTGCGATGCCGGCGCGAGCGAGCAGGTTCGAGGTGTCCGCCGCCAACGGCGGGGGTGCCAGAATCAACGCACGTTGATCCAGCGTCAACGAACTGGCCAAAACGGCTCTCCTGTAGGGTGGCCTGTTATCCACTGGACCCCGGGCACTGGCACGGGGTTCAACAATAAATCAGGAATGGCCTACAGGCCCTGTTGCAATACGGGATCGTCCGGGTTCTGGCGTTCCAGTTCGGCCAGCAGTACCTGCACATTCTGCAGTTGGCCGGATTCTTTCCAGTACTGAATCAGCAATACCCGCGCCCGACGATTGGCGGGTTGCCGATTGAGCACGGTTTCCAGTTGCTTCTGCGCGGCATCGAGTTGCTCCAGTTCGTGCAGGGTAACCGCCAGCGTATAGCGATAGTCTGTGTTGTCCGGGTCAAGTTCGACGGCGCGGGAAAGGGCCAGCAAGGCATATTCGCGCTGCTCGTGGCGGTTCAGCCAAAGCCCGAGTTCGTACTGCAGAAAGGCCGAGTCAGGGCTCAACGCCAAGGCTTTGCCCAGTACTTGGCGTGAGGCGTCGTGATGGCCCTGGCGTTCCAGCAGGCGCACTTGAGTGGCCAGCGCGTCGAGGTTGCCGGGGTCAACCGCCAGCGCGCGTTGCAGTGCTGTGGAGGCCTGGGTGTAGTCGTTTTCATGCAGGTACAGGCGCGCCAGGTGCACCTGCGCGTCGGCATCCTCGGGTTGCTGTTCCAGGGCTTGCTGGTATTGCTCAAGGGCTGCCTGAAGCGGGCCGAAGTACAGGCCGATGGCGTCGGGATCGAGGCCTAGCAGGGCATCCACGGCGGCAAAGCGCACGCTTTGGTCGTCGTCGTCCAGCAGCGGGCCGAGTACCAGGCTGCGCTGCGCCGCCGGCAGCAGGCGACGGATACCCGCAATGGCCGCACGACGCACCAGCGGGTCGCCATGCTCCAGGTCCTGGCTGGCGAGTTTCAATGCCTGCGGCGAGGGGTAGTTGGGCAACTCTGTGTACAGCGCCGCACGGCGGATGGCGGGCAGGTCGTTACGTTGCAATTGCTGGTACAGCACCCGTGCTGCTCCAGGCTGACCGTCGTGTGCCTGGCGTAGCGCCTTGGTGTAGCTGTGTGCCGGCAAGGTAGGCTGCGCGGGTGGGGCATCACGCCACAGGTAGCCGAACAGGGCCAATACCACAATCGACGACAGTAGGGCGATCAGGTAGCGGTTGCGTCTGGGCATCTGACGATCCGTGGCGGCGGGAAGGGCAGAGCTTGGGCCAGCTGGGGGGTAATTGCAACCGAACCGAACAGGCTGCTTGCCACGGGCCAGGCCTGCGTGGTGACATTACATGCATTGCGTATGTAAGGAGAGACACATGGTTCGCCGCACCCGTGCCGAGATGGAAGAAACCCGCGCCACGCTGTTGGCAACCGCCCGCCAGTGCTTCACTGCGCTGGGTTATGCGGACACCTCCATGGATGACCTCACCGCACAGGCGGGGCTGACTCGAGGGGCGCTTTATCATCATTTTGGTGACAAGCAAGGCTTGTTGACTGCGGTGGTGGAGCAGATCGACGCCGAGATGGACCAGCGCCTGCAAGCAATTTCGGAGGCGGCCGAAGATGCCTGGGAGGGCTTTCGCCAACGTTGTCGGGTTTACCTGGAAATGGCCTTGGAGCCGGAGATTCAGCGCATTGTGTTGCGTGACGCCAAAGCGGTGCTCGGCGGGGCTTCGCCGGGTTCGCAACGGCAGTGCATTGCGTCGATGCAACGGTTGATCGCAGACCTCATGCAGCAGGGCGTCATTGCCGAAGCCGACCCACAGGCGTTGGCATCGTTGATTTACGGGAGCCTGGCGGAAGCCGCCTGCTGGATTGCACAGGGGGAAGACGGCCAAGGCCGGCTGTTGAAGGGTTTGAACGCACTGGAGTTGCTGTTGCGGGGCGTGTTGAACAAGGCCTGAGCGCTGCGTACCGAGCCTCGGCCCCCGATGCTGTCGGGCATAAAAAAGCCCCGCGGGCCAAGGCCTGCGGGGCAAACGGTTGGGGGAGGAACCAACCAAAGGAGTCGTTGAAACGGGGGTCAGCGGGCGCTGGCAACGGTCTCCGGTTGCCAGCCACCGCCCAGGGCCTTGTAGATCGAGACGATGCCGCGGTAGAGCTCAACCTCACCCTGGGCCTGTGCATCTTCAGCGCTCAGCCGTTCGCGCTCGGCATCGAGCAGTACCAGGTAATCCACCGTACCCTCGCGATAGCGAATCGAGGCCAGCTCCGCCGCCTTGCGGCTGGCGTCGCTCTGACGCATCAGCGACAACAGCCGTTGCTGGGTTTTGTCGTAATCGCTGAAGGCGTTGGCCGACTCTTCCAGGGCCAGCAGTACTTGCTGCTCGTAGTTGGCCAATGCCCCTTCGGCATCGGCCTTGGCGCCGCGCAGGCGGGCCCGCACGCTGCCCAGGTCGAAGGCCGCCCAGGTAATGCTCGGGCCCAGCGCCCAGGCGTTGGCCGCCGAGGAGCCGATCTGCGAGCCGCGCGCGGCGGTAAAGCCGAGGAAGCCGCTGAGGCTGACCCGCGGGAACAGGTCGGCGGTGGCCACGCCCACGTTGGCGGTGGCGGCCGCCAGCTGGCGTTCGGCGCTGCGGATGTCCGGGCGGCGGCGCAGCAACTCACCCGGGTCACCCACCGGCAGCGCCTTGGCGATGGCCGGCAGGGCTTTGGGCGACAGGTCTACGCTGAGCGCGTCAGGGCGTTGGCCGAGCAGGGTGGCGATGCGGTGCCGCGCCCGTGCCTGTTCGGCCTGCAGTTGCGGCACGGTGGCTTCGACCCCGGCCAGGCGCGCATCGGCACGCACCACGTCAAGGTCGTTGCCCACGCCGGCATCGCGCAGGGTTTCGGTGATAGTGCGCGATTCCTGCTGGGTCTTGAGGTTGGCCAGGGCGATTTTTTCGCGTAACTGGGCACCGCGCAATTGCCCGTAGGCATCGACCAGTTCGGCGATCAGGCTGACTTGCAACTGCTGCAGGTCGGCGGCGGCTACCGCTTCCTGGGCTTCGCTGGCTTCGATCTGGCGCTGGATGCGGCCGAACAGGTCAAGCTCCCAGGCCATGTCCAGGCCCAGGTCGTAGCGCTCGCTGTTCACCCGCTGGGTGGTCTGGCCTGGGATCTGGCCCTTGCCGATGTCGCTGCTGGCGCGGCTGGTGACCACCGGGAACTGATCGTTCTCAGCGTCTTCACGGATCGAGCGGGCCGACTTCAGGCGGGCGAAGGCCACGCGCAAATCACGGTTGCCGTCCAGCGAAGCCTGCACCAGCTGGTTCAGCACCGGGTCGTCGAACTGCTTCCACCACAGGCTCTCGAAGCGGCTTCGGTCGTAGGCCTTGGCCTGCACATCGCTGGCCAGCTGCGCAGGCTCGGTAGCGGGGGCCTGGTAGTCCGGGCCTACCGCACAGGCCGCCAGGGCCAGTGCCAGCAGGCTTGGGGTCAGGGGTTTGAGCAGGTTCATGCATGGTTCTCCAGCACTTGAACGCGTTCGGCCTTGCGGGCCTGGCGACGCTCGACGAAACGGCGGATCAGGAAGAAGAACACCGGGGTCAGGAACAGGCCGAACACGGTCACCCCGATCATCCCCGAGAACACCGCCACACCCATGGCATGGCGCATTTCGGAACCTGCACCGGAGCTGAACACCAGCGGCACCACACCCATGATGAAGGCGATCGACGTCATGAGGATCGGCCGCAGGCGCAGGCGGCAGGCTTCCAGCACCGCAGCCAGCGGGTCGAGGCCCTTGGCCTGTTCATCCTTGGCGAACTCGACGATCAGAATCGCGTTCTTGCACGCCAGGCCCACCAGTACGATCAGGCCGATCTGGGTGAAGATGTTGTTGTCGCCACCCGACACGATCACACCGGTGATGGCCGACAGCAGGGTCATCGGTACGATCAGGATCACCGCCAGCGGCAAGCTCCAGCTTTCGTACTGGGCAGCCAGTACCAGGAACGCCAGCAGTACGCACAGCGGGAACACAAGCAGTGCAGTATTGCCCGAGAGAATCTGCTGGTAAGTCAGGTCGGTCCACTCGAAGGTCATGCCGTTGGGCAGTTCCTCTTTCAGCAGCTTCTCGATGGCGGCTTCGGCCTGGCCAGAGCTGTAGCCCGGCGCTGCGGCCCCGTTGATTTCGGCTGTGATGAAACCGTTGTAGTGCATGACGCGGTCTGGCCCGGAGGTATCGCTGACCTTGAGGAAGGTCGCCAGCGGGATCATCTCGCCCAGGTTGTTGCGCACCTTCAACTGGCCGATCTGCTCGGCATCGAGGCGGAACTGTTGCTCGGCCTGGACGTTGACCTGATAGGTGCGGCCAAAACGGTTGAAGTCGTTGGTGTACAGCGAGCCCAGGTAAACCTGCAGGGTGTCGAAGATGTCTGTGATCGCCACACCGTGGGTCTTGGCCTTTTCCCGGTCGATGGCGGCATCGACCTGCGGCACGTTGACCTGGTAGCTGGTGAACAGGCCTGCCAGCTCGGGTACGTTGTGGCTCTTGGCGATGATGTTCTGGGTTTCCTTGTACAGCGCTTCGTAACCCAGGTTGCCACGGTCTTCGATTTGCAGGCGGAAGCCGCCAATCGTGCCCAGGCCCTGTACCGGCGGCGGTGGGAAGATGGCGATGTAAGCGTCCTGGATGTCGGCGAATTGGGTATTCAGCGCGGCTGCAATGGCTGCCGCCGACTGGCTCGGGTCCTTGCGCTCATCAAACGGCTTGAGCGGGGTGAACACGATGCCGCTGTTCGGGCTGTTGGTGAAACCGTTGATCGACAAGCCTGGGAACGCCACCGAGTCGGCAACGCCAGGTTGTTTCAGGGCGATTTCGCTCATGCGCTTGATCACCGCCTCGGTACGGTCGAGGCTGGCGGCGTCCGGCAGTTGGGCGAAGGCTACCAGGTACTGCTTGTCCTGGGCTGGCACGAAACCGGTCGGGGTGGACGAGAAGCCGAGGTAGGTCAGGCCCATCAGGCCGGCATACACGAACAGGGCGATGCCGCTGGAGCGAATGACTCGGCGCACGCCGCCGACGTAGCGGTGGCTGGCACGGTCGAAGAAACGGTTGAACGGGGCGAACAGCCAACTGCCCAGCAGTTTGTCGAGGAACCGCGAGAAACGGTCCTTGGGTGCATGGTGGTCCTTCAGCAGCACGGCAGCCAGGGCCGGCGACAAGGTCAGCGAGTTGAACGCCGAGATCACAGTGGAAATGGCGATAGTCAAGGCGAACTGCTTGTAGAACTGCCCGGTAAGGCCAGAGATGAACGCGGCCGGCACGAACACCGCGCACAACACCAGCGCGGTGGCGATGATCGGCCCAGTCACTTCGCTCATGGCCTTTTGCGTGGCTTCCAGCGGTTTCAGGCCGAGCCCGATATTACGCTCGACGTTCTCCACCACGACGATGGCGTCGTCCACCACAATACCGATGGCGAGCACCAGCCCGAATAACGACAGCGCGTTGAGCGAGAAGCCGAACAGGTGCATCACCGCAAACGTACCGATCAGCGACACCGGTACTGCCAGCAGCGGGATGATCGAAGCGCGCCAGGTCTGCAGGAACAGGATCACCACCAGCACGACCAGCACCAGGGCTTCGAACAGGGTGTGCACCACCGCTTCGATGGAGCCGCGCACGAAGATGGTCGGGTCATAGACGATGCTGTAGTCCATCCCTTCCGGGAAGTCCTTCTTCAGCTCGGCCATTTTCGCCCGTACTTCGTCGGAGATCTCGATGGCGTTGGAGCCTGGGCGCTGGAAGATCGGGATGGCCACCGCCGGCTGGTTGTTCAGCAGCGAGCGCAAGGCGTACTGGCTGGAGCCAAGTTCGACCCGGGCGATGTCTTTGAGGCGGGTAATTTCGCCATCGGCACCGGCGCGGATGATGATGTTTTCGAACTCTTCCTCATTGACCAGACGGCCCTGGGTGTTGATCGACAGCTGGAAGCTGGTGGAGCCGGGGGCGGGCGGGGCGCCCAGCTGGCCAGCGGCTACCTGGCGGTTCTGCTCGCGGATCGCGGCCACTACATCACTGGCAGTCAGGTTGCGCGAAGCGGTCTTGTTCGGGTCCAGCCACACGCGTAGCGAGTAGTCGCCCATGCCAAACAGCTGCACGTCGCCTACACCACCCAGACGCGCCAACTCGTCCTTGATGTTGAGGATGGCGTAGTTGGACAGGTAAAGCATGTCGTAGCGGTTATCCGGCGAGGTCAGGTGCACGACCATGGTCAGGTCGGGCGAGGCCTTGTCGACGGTGATACCGATACGGGTCACTTCCTCGGGCAGTTTGGGCTGGGTACGCGTGACGCGGTTCTGCACCTGCACCTGAGCGTTGTCCAGGTCGGTCCCCAGGGCGAAGGTGATGGTCAGCGTCAGCTTGCCGTCAGCAGTGGACTGGGAGGACATGTACAGCATGTTCTCCACACCGGTAATGGCCTGCTCCAGCGGCGCGGCAACGGTTTCGCCAATGACCTTGGGGTTGGCACCGGGGAAGTTGGCGCGCACCACCACGGTGGGTGGCACCACTTCGGGGTATTCGCTGATCGGCAGCTGGAACAGCGAGATGGAACCCGCAATCAGCAGCACCAGCGACAGCACCGCGGCGAAGATCGGCCGGGTAATGAAGAATTTCGAGAAGTTCATCGGTAGGTTCCCTTAACCGCGTGGCGCCTGGGCGCTGGCGACTTTCACGTTGTTGCCCGCCACCTTCGGCGCCGGGTTGCTGGCCTCCAGGGCCTGGCGCTGCTGAGCGAGGGCGGCGAGGGTCTGTTCGCTGGCCATTGGCGTTTCTTCTGGGGTGACCGGCGAGCCAGGGCGCACGCGCTGCAGGCCCTTGACCACGATGCGGTCGTCCTTGCCAAGGCCGCTGCGCACGATGCGCAGGCCTTCCAGCTTCGGCCCCAGCTCCACGGCGCGGTAGGCGGCCTTGTTGTCCTTGTCCATGACCAGTACGAACTTCTTGCCAAGGTCGGTGCCTACGGCTTCGTCGTTGATCAATACGGCGTCGTACTGGGCGCTGCCGACTAGCTTCAGACGCGCATACAGCCCAGGGGTGAACTGGCCGTCGCTGTTGTCGAACACCGCACGGCCACGGATGGTGCCGGTGCGCGGGTTGACCTGGTTGTCGACGAAGTTCATCTGGCCCAAGTGCGGGTTGCCGGTTTCGCTGGTCAGGCCCAGGTACACCGGGGTGCTCTGGCCACGCTGGCCTTCGCGGGCCAGCTGGGTGTACTTGAGGTAAACGCGCTCGTCGGCGTCGAAGTAGGCATAGACCTTGTCGGTGGACACCACGCTGGTCAGCGGGGTGACATCGGCGCTGACGATGTTGCCTGCGGTGAACTGGGCGCGGCTGACGCGGCCGCTGATGGGTGCGGTGACGCGGGTGAAGCTGAGGTTCAGGCGTGCCAGGTCGAGTTGAGCCTGGATCGCATCGACCCCGGCGCGGGCTTCGGCGGCGGCGCTGCTGCGCGATTCGGCCAGTTCGGCGGAAATGGCATTGCTGTCACGCAGACGCTCGCCACGGCGGGCCTCGTTGGCGCTGCGGATGGCGGTGGCCTTGGCTTGTTGCAACTGCGCTTCGAGGCGGCGGACTTCTGCCTGGAACGGGCGTGGGTCGATCTGGAACAGCAGGTCGCCTTTCTTGACCTGGGCGCCTTCAGTGAAGGCTACCTGGTCGATCTGGCCGGAGACCCGTGGGCGCACCTCTACGGTTTCCGGTGCTTCGAGGCGGCCGGTGAACTCGTCCCATTCGTTGATCGGTTGTTCGATCACCTTGGCAACAGTGACTTTCGGCGCGGCGGGAGCCTGCACGGCGTCGGGGGTTCGACCGCAAGCGCTGATCACCACCACTGCCAGGGCAGCGAGGGGAAAGCGCAAGGGTTTGAGTGATTGTTCCATGGAGAACTCCGCCAATGTATTAGTAGTGGGCGGAGTGTGAGTGTGTTGCGCGTGAGGCACGAATCGAACGAGACGAAGGTTATTATCACGCTGAATGATATGTGCGGATCAATCATCGATGGCGGGCATGGTTGGGGCGCAGAGCGCCCCGGCAATCTCAGCTCAATACGCGGAACCCATGGGTGCCATCGCGCTCCAGTTGGGCAATCAACCCGAACTCCCAATCCAGATATCCCTGCATGGCTTCGCGTGGGTTATCAGTGCCTTCATAAGGCCGGCGATAGCGGTCGGTTCGCGCAACCGCCAGGTGGGTTTCGCCACTGTCCAAGGGTTTGCCTGCCGCAATCCAGCGCGCAGTACCGCCGTCCAGTACATACACCGGGGTTTGCGTAAGTGCTTGCAAGTCTACCGCCGCAAAGCGTGCCAGCAGGCTGCTGCCGCAGGTCAGCACATAGCGCTCGGCAACCGGCAACTGCTCCAGCACCTGCGGTAATTGCGCACGGATCGCCCAATGGGCGCCTGGAATGTGGCGTTTGACGTAGTTGGCACTGCTGGTGAAGTCCAGCAGCACGGTGCCTGGCGCTTGCAGCCAGTCATGCAGTTGCTCGACGCCGATTTCGGTGACTGCGGGTAGTGCAGGCTGCGGTGCCTGCCAATCGCCGGTCTCGCTGAAGTCCGCCACCGACAGACCATCGAGCACCCCTACCTGCCAGCCCATTTGCGCCAGCCACGAGGCGCTCATGTTGGCCCGTACGCCATCGTCATCCACCAGCACGATGCGCGCCCCGCGCACGCTGGCGACATGGTCGGTTTCCTGCACCAGTTGCCCGCCTGGCACACTGCGGCTGGCCGGTAGGTGGCCATGGGCGTATTCCTCAGGCGTGCGCACATCGAACAGGTAGGTAGTACGGCGGCTATCGGCCTGCCAGGTGGCCAGCGTTTCGCGCGTCAGGCGCAGCACACCGGCACGGTCGGCTACATGGCGTGCACGCTGAGCGGCGTCGATGCGGGTGGTATCGCTGACCGCTGCAAAACGGCGCTCCTGGCCGTGAGCCAGGGTTTGCCCGGCCAGGGTCCAGCCGATGGTGCCGTTGCGCAGGGCGGCCACGGGGTTGGGGATGCCGGCGTTGACCAGCGACTGGGTGCCGATGATGCTGCGGGTGCGCCCGGCGCAGTTGACGATGACTTGGGTGGCGGGGCTGGGCGCCAGTTCGGCAACCCGTAGCACCAGCTCGGCGCCCGGCACGCTGATACCTCCAGGAATGCTCATGGTCTGGTATTCGTCGAAGCGGCGGGCGTCGAGCACCACCACATCGGCTTTGGCGTCCAGCAGCGCTTTCACGTGTTCGGCCGCCAGCGATGGGGTGTGGCGCACGCTTTCGACCAGCTCGCCAAAGGCCTTGCTCGGCACATTGACGTCACGGAACAGCTCGCCACCGGCTGCGCGCCAGCCGGCCAGGCCACCTTCGAGCACTGCAACATCGCTGTAGCCCAGTGCCACCAGGCGTTCGGCCGCCAGAGCAACCAGCCCTTCGCCGTCGTCATACACCGTGAGGGGGGTGTCACGGCGGGGCACGCGGGCGAAAATTTCCAGCTCCAGTTTCGACAATGGGAGGTTGGCGGCGAACAGTGGGTGTGCTTGGGCGAACGGGTCTTCCTCGCGCACATCGATCAGTGCCAGTTCTTCATGGGCCAGCAGGGCTTGGCGAATGGCGTGATAGGAACGGGTGGCAACGGTGCTCATGGGGCAGGGTTCTCTTTGGACAAGTCCCAGATGTTGGGCAGAAGGTGGTTGGAGTAGCCGGAAATGAACGCTTTTTCGGTGCCATCGGGCAGGTAAACCGCCCGGCTGACGGCGCCAATGTTGGCGCCGTACACGTGAATACTGATCGACACCCGGTCACCGAAGGCATTGCTGACCTGGTGGATATCGCCGATGCGGGGCGAAACAGCCTCGACGTGGCCGGGATCGATACGCACAGGCTCGCCCGCCGGCAGCAAGGCGCCCTGTTCATTACGGGTGAAGCCTTGCGAGTATTCGGCGCCACGCAGCATGCCGATCAGGCCCCATACCCGGTGGTCGTGAATCGGCGTCTGCTGGCCGGGCCCCCAGACGAAACTGACGATGGAAAAGCGCTGGCGCGAATCGCAGTGCAGCAGATATTGCTGATAGCGGGCTGGATCTGGCTGCGCCAATGCCTCTGGTAGCCAGTCATCATGCGCGACCAGGCTGCGCAGCAGGCCCTGACCTTGGTCGAGGAGTGTGGCTTCGTCGGTTTCCCGGTCCAGCAGTTGCGAAAGGGCGTCGATGAAGTGTCGCAAGCGCTCGAAGCGTAGGGGTTGGCTCATGGTTCAGGCTCGGCTGGCGGTTTTGCTTAACCCTAGCAAATGCGCTAAATATTCTCAAAAGTAAAAATATGCATAAGCTAATATGCATAAAATGCATTTACAGATTGCCCCGATCTGTTTTCAAATGAACGTACAACCTACGAGACCGCACGCGCGGATCGGCCTTATGTACCCGACGGTACCTGGAGACGAACGTGCGATACCTCAAGCAATTGGCCGCCGGTGTGCTGGCCAGCTCCCTAAGCCTGGCCGCCGCTGCACAAACCCTGGTGGTCGGCGACCAGAGCTTCAATGCCCGTGCCGTGATGGAAGCAGCCGGTGTGCTCGAAGACCTGCCGTATACCCTCGAATGGAAGCAATTTACCGCCGGTTCGCCGGTGGCCGAGGCGCTGAATGTGGGCAGCCTGGACATCGGCTTGCTGGGCGATGCGCCGCCGTTGTTCCTCGGGGCATTGGGCGCGCCGATCAAGGTGATCGCGGTCAGCCGGCAGAACCTCGATGGCGTGGCCATCCTGGCACGCAAGGACT
>NZ_BCBQ01000033.1:0-61837 GCF_001320885.1 Pseudomonas sp. NBRC 111140 | reverse complement strand
AACTGCTGGCCAGCGTTGAAGGCGGCATCTTCAAGCACATCGCGGCTACGCGGATTAGGCACGGCACGGCCGTAACCCAGTGCCACGGTATCTTTCGGGCGGCCTTCGAACGGTTTGTACAGCACCACACCGGCACCATACCACTTGGTGAACGGCGAGGCGGCCTTGCTCGACGCCGAGTACTGGCCGAAGGCGTGCAGGCTACGGCCTGGCGAGCCCTGGTCGTTCCATACCGCCTGGTCGACCAGCAGGTAGTGGCCTGAGCGGCCGGATACTTCGTCGTCGCTGCCGATGCGTTTCACGTCGGAGCTGTCGTAGTAGTAACCGAGCTTATACTCGCCCGGCAGTTCACCCTGCAGCTTGTACACCAGCTCCACCGGTACCACGGTGCCGGTGGTGTGCTTGGGCCCCAGGTGCCAGGCGCGGCTGGAGTTGCCGTTGCTCTCGGGGTCGACGTTGAACGCCGCCACGCGCAGCTGCCAGGAAGGCGACAGGTCGTACTTCACCCGCACGCCGAGGTGAGCATTGGGGTAGTTGGTCCAGCCGCTGCCACCGGACATGTTCAGCGGGTGGCCGCAGAAGCCGGCGTTCATGAAGTTGCACAGGATGCCGCTGTCCAGGCCGCCGAGGTCGTTGCCCATGGCCATGTAGCCAAGCTTAACGTTGAGCGCCGGAGTGAACAGGGTACGCTCGTAGCTCAGCTCGGTCAGGCGGGTGTACAGGCCACCGAAGTTTTCCTGGATCGGCAGGCGGTTGCCTACCAGGTCTTCCGACGCGCTGTTACCGCGGCGGTCGTTGACGGTCAGCTGGACTTTGCCGCCGTTGTCCAGGCCGTACAGCTTCGACAGGTCGAACTGCACGCCCAGCTTGACGTTCTGCGAATAGCGCGCCGATCGGTGCAAACCACCGTGGGCGTTGTAGGCGGTTTCGCCGCTGTAGTCACCGGTGACTTTGACGCCGTCTTCTTCGAGTTGATGACGCAGGCCGCCCCAGTCACCGGTCAGGGTGCTGCGGGTCAGCAGGTCGCCGTCGGCCAGGGCTGTGGTGCTGGCCAGGACCAGCAGCAGGGTGGGGGTGATGCGAATTGCGGATGGCATTGCTGAATCTCGGGTTGTCTTTGGGGCCATTCGCGGGCAAACCCGCGCCTACATGGCCGCTGTGGGCCTTGTGGGAACGGGCGTGCTCGCGAAGAAGGCGACGCGGTCTTACGGCAGCGCGTAAGAAATCACGTAGTCGCCACGGTCAGTCGACTGGCGGGCGCCGCCAGCAGTGATCACCACGTACTGCTTGCCGGTCTTCGGCGAAACGTAGGTCATCGGGCCGCCCTGGCTGCCCACTGGCAGGCGAGCTTTCCAGATTTCGTTACCGTTGCTGCTGTCATAGGCGCGCAGGTAGAAGTCCTGGGTGCCGGCAATGAACACCAGGCCGCCTTGGGTCGACAGGGTGCCGCCCAGGGTTGGCAGGCCGATCTTGATCGGCAGGTGCATGCGGATGCCGAGCGGGCCGGTGTCTTCAACGGTGCCCACGGGTACCTGCCAGGCCACCTGGCGGGTTTTCATGTCGATGGCAGTCAGGGTGCCGAACGGCGGCGCCTGGCATGGAATGCCCGCTACCGACAGGAAGCGGTTCTTGTTCACGGCATACGGCGTGCCCTTGAGTGGTACCGCGCCCATGCCGGTGTTCAGTGCCTCACCGCCAGAGGCCGCGCCACCTTTGTTCTGCGACGGGATCATCTGGATCCACAGGCCCAGACGCATGTCGTTGACGAAGATGAAACCATGCACCGGGTCGGTGGAAATGCTGCCCCAGTTCATGCCACCCAGCGAACCTGGGAAGCTCAGCGACAGGTCGGTGCCCGGCGCGGTGTACAGGCCGTCGTAGCGCATTTTCTTGAAGTCGATGCGGCACAGCAGCTGGTCATACGGGGTGGCACCCCACATGTCCGACTCGGTCAGGGTCTGTGCGCCGATCTGCGGCATGCCTACCGATTTGGGCTGGGTTGGGGAGTATGGCTCGTTCGGGATGTTGCTTGGCTTGACGGGTACTTCGTCGACCTGGGTCAACGGCTTACCGGTGGCGCGGTCGAGCACGTAGATCTGCCCGGCCTTGGTGCCGATCACTACCGCAGGTACCGACTGGCCGTCATCCTTGGTGAAGTCGATCAGGCTTGGCTGCATCGGCAGGTCGAAGTCCCAGAGGTCGTTGTGCACGGTCTGGTATACCCACTTCTGGTTGCCGGTAGTGGCGTCCAGGGCCAGCACCGAAGCGCCGTAGGTGTGGTCCAGCTTGTTGCGCTCAACACCGTAGATGTCGGTGGACGACGAGCCCATCGGCAGGAACACGGTGTTCATCGCCGGGTCGTAGGACATCGGTGCCCAGCTGTTCGGCGTGCTGCGCACATAGGTGCTGTCGCCTTGCGGTGCCTGGCGATCTTCCGGGTTGCCCGGGTCGAAGGCCCAGCGCATTTCACCGGTGATCACGTCGAAGCCACGGATCACGCCACCTGGCATGTCGGTCTGGACGTTGTCGGCAACGCGGCCGCCAACCACCACGGTGGTACCGGCCATCAGCGGTGCCGAGGAGAGCTGGTAGTAGGAGTCCGGGACATTGCCCAGGCCGGCCATCAGGTTGACCTGGCCATTGTTGCCAAAGCCCTGGCAGAACTCGCCGGTGTCGGCGTCGACGGCAATCAGGCGGCCATCGATGGTGTTGGTCAGCAGGCGACGCTGGCAGTTGGCACCCGCCGCTACGCTACCGCCGGTAATCGGCGAGCTGTTCGGCTGGGTCGGCTGAGCGATGGCGGCAGTGGCGTCGAAGTAGGCCATGCCACGGCAACGCTGCCAGACCTTGGACTGGGCGTTGATTGCGTTTTTCCACAGCTCTTTGCCGGTGTCGGCATCGAGGGCGATCAGGTTGTTGTGCGGGGTGCAGATGAACACCTTGTTGCCGATCTGCAGCGGTGTCAGCTGGTCTTCGGCACCGTTGCCGTCACTGATGGCGACGTCACCGGTGTGGTAGGTCCAGGCCACTTTCAGCTTGTTGACGTTGTCCCGGTTGATTTGGTCCAGCGCGGCGAAGCGGCTGCCACCTTCGGTGTTGCCGTAGTGGGCCCAGTCTTTCTGTTCCTTGCCGGCTTCGACCGGGGTCATGCCTGGGCCTTTGCCGGTGGGGGCGACGCTTGGGTGGGCAACGAACATGTTGCCGGCAGCGATCACCAACACCACCGCCATTACCCCGGCGATACCGTAGGCACCGCGACCGGCGCTGGCGCCGTTGGTGCGCGCCAGCAGCGGGTAGACCAGTGCCACCACCATGCCGATTGCGCCGAACATGAACAGGCGCGAGAACAACGGCCAGAACACCAGGCCGACATCGCTCAGTGCCCAGATCACGGTGCCGACCAGGAATGCGGCATACAGCCAGGCGCCAGCCAGCTTGCGGCGAGCAATGAGTACACCGGCGATGGCCATGGCCAGGCCGCCGATCAGGAAGTACCAGGACCCGCCCAGGCCGGCGAGCTTGACGCCGCCGGCAGCCAGGAGGAGGCCGAGCAGGGCGATGATTACGCCCAGGCCGATCAGAATGATGTTTGGGGCGCCAGAGGCGCGCGGTGTTTCTTTCATGCCAGGGATCTCAGCAGGTGGAATGCGCGCAGTCTAAGCCCTTAGCTTGCTAATTAACAAGTTGGTACATAATTTTCTGAGGCTGATTGTCGCAGGGCTGAACGTGTGAAGGTGTCGCTAAAAGTCTAGATCAGGTGCTGAAAAAAGCATTAAACGGGGAGTTTCTGCCGTTTTTGCAACCGGCATTCATACTTTCGTCGAGTGTGTTGCGCGCCCACGTTCAGCCTCAGCTTCAGGCTGGCCACGGGGAACCACTGCCATAGAACACCGCCAACCAGATGGTGGCCGTGCCGGGTGCGGTCCATTCCACGCGGTGGCGGTAGTGCGCCGGGATATCCAGGCAATCGCCCGGCGCCAACAGGCGGGTGTGGTGCTCGTGCTCGAAGCGCAGCCCCGCAGCTCCACTGAGCAGCACGATCCACTCGCCTTCGGCCTGGTCGTACCAGAAACCGGGCGGGCTGGCCTGGCCGCTGGAGACGATACGCTCCACGCGCACCCCTGGGCGGCTGAGCAGTTCGTCGACATGTTCGGCACTGGCGGGGTCGCAGGGCGGCAGGGCGGCCAGCAGGTTGTTCGGTATCATGGAAAGCCTCGCTGTGAAGGTGTGATGCCACTATGGACGCAAATGCCATGCAGCGCGCTTCTTGACCCGCCCGGCCGTTTGTAAGAACTTTCCGAGTTTTGGAAGGTGGCCAGCAAATGGACAAACTCCTGGCAATGAAGATGTTCGTGGCCACCGTCGATGCCCAGGGCTTTTCTGCGGCCGCGCGCAGGCTAGGGCTGGCGACATCGTCGGTGACGCGCCTGGTCGATGCCCTGGAAACGGCGCTGGGTGCCACCTTGCTCAACCGTTCCACGCGTCAGGTGAGCTTGACTGAGGCCGGTGCCCGTTACTACGAGCGCGCACGGGGTATTTTCGAGGCGCTGGACGAGGCTGATGCCAGTGTTGCCGATCGCGGCGAAGAGCCAGTCGGCGTATTGCGACTGTGCTTGCCAGTGGAGTTCGGCAGGCGGGTCATCGCCCCGCACCTGGGGCCGTTCCTGGCAAGGCACCCGGCACTGGAGCTGGACATCGACCTCAGCGACCGCCTGGATGACCTTCTGGACGGGCGCTACGATCTGTCGGTTCGCCTGGGCGACCCATCGCCCAATGACGAGCTGGTGTGCCGCCAGCTCGGTCGCTTCCAGCGTTGGTTGGTGGCCAGCCCGGCTTACCTGGCGGGGCGTGAGCCGCTGCAGCACCCCCGGCAATTGCTGGAGCACGCCTGCCTGCGCTTTCGCTACGGGCAGAAAGCGCGGCCCTGGCGCCTGGCCTGCGGCCAGGAGAGCCTGGAGCTGGACGTAAGCGGGCCGCTGCGCAGCGCCAACGCCGACATGCTGCGTGAAACGGCATTGGCAGGCAGTGGCATCGCACTGCTGGCCGACTGGCTGGTACGCACAGATGTGCTGGCCGGGCGCCTGCAGCGGGTATTCCCCGACTGGCAGGCCAGCCCTGGCACGGCCAACAACAGCATCAATGCCCTGTACCTGCCCAACCACCGGGGTTCGCGGCGGGTGAACGCGTTCATCGACTTTTGCGAAAACTTACTGAAAAACGACGGGTAGTGTTGCGCAGAGCGCAAAGCCGCGTTGCGCCAAGACCGGATTCTCGGCGAAAGCGCGCATGGGTAAGGTAGCCAGCATATACCCCTAGTCGAGGAACCTCGCATGAATCCCTCCCTTGCGGCAGCGCAACCGGCAGCTGCCAGCCTGAGCCGGGCCCTGGTCGTGCTACTGGCATTCTGCTGCGGCGCGATCGTCGCCAACATCTACTATGCCCAGCCCATCGTCGGGCTGATTGCCCCAGACTTGGGGCTATCCACCGAGCATGCCAGCCTGATCGTTTCCCTTACCCAACTGGGTTATGCCCTGGGCCTGTTGTTGCTGGTGCCGCTGGCCGACCTGCTGGAAAACCGCCGCCTGATGGTGGCTACCGCTGTCCTGGCCTGTTTCAGTCTGCTGCTGGCGGGCACCAGCAGCAGTGGTCAGGGGCAGTTGTTCCTGGGTTACGCACTGCTGATCGGTTTCAGTTCTGTGTCGGTGCAGATGCTTATCCCGCTGGCGGCGCACCTGGCGCCGGAACAGCAGCGTGGCCGGGTGGTGGGGAATATCATGGGCGGCCTGCTGCTGGGTATCCTGCTGGCGCGCCCGGTTTCGAGCCTGGTGGCTGACCACTTTGGCTGGCGCGCGGTGTTCATTGGCGCCGCCGGAGCCATGCTGGCGATCATCCTGTTGCTGGCGCTGACACTGCCGCAGCGTCGTCCCGAGCACAAGGCCAGCTATGCCGGGCTCATGCTGTCGCTGCTCACTCTGCTGCGCCGTTATCCACTGCTGCGCCACCGTTCGTTGTACCAGGCGTTGATGTTCGCAGCGTTCAGCCTGTTCTGGACGGCCGTGCCGATGGCCCTGGCCAGTGAACACGGCCTGTCGCAGAGCCAGATCGCCGTGTTCGCCCTGGTCGGTGCAGTGGGCGCCATCGCTGCGCCCATGGCCGGGCGCCTGGCGGATGCCGGGCATGCCCGCGCCGGCTCGCTGTTGGCGCTGATGCTGGCGCCGGTGGCCTTGCTGCTGGGGCTATCAAGCCCGGGTTACAGCGTGATTGGCCTGGGCCTTACCGGCGTGCTGCTGGACTTTGCGGTGCAGATGAACATGGTCATTGGCCAGCGCGAAGTGTACGCACTGGACCCGGCCAGCCGCGGGCGGCTGAACGCGGTGTACATGACCAGCATCTTCCTTGGCGGGGCGCTGGGGTCGGCGGTGGCCAGCGCGTTGTTCAGCCAGTTTGGCTGGCAGGGGGTGGCGCTGGTGGGGGCAGGCTTGCCGGGTGTTGCGTTGCTGGTCTTCCTGCTGAAGGCCCGGCGCGCCTGAACAGGGAGCGTGCTATCGGCCAAGCGGCAGCGCCACGCCAATCAAGGCGAACAGGCTGCCGCAGCAGCGATTGAAACCCTTGCCGCCCTTGGCCAGCCAAGGGCGAATGCGAAATGCCAGGCGCGCCAGCAGGTACTCGACCAGGAACTCGACGCTGGCGAAGGTCGCCGCCATTACCACGAACTGCAGCACCAGCCCACGCTGTGGGTCGATGAATTGTGGCAGGAAGGCACCATAGAACAGCAGCACCTTGGGGTTGGCCATGGCCGACAGCAGGCCTTGGCGGAACAACCCGGCATTGCCGAGCCGCGCGCTGCGCTCGGTCAGCTCCAATTGCAGGCCGGGGCTGCGCCACAGCTGGATACCCAGCCAGATCAGATAGGCGCCACCCACCCACTTCAAAACGCCCAACACCGAAGCCGAGGTTTGTAGCAGCGCGCTGAGGCCGAACATGGCCAGGGCGATCAAGGCGCTGAAGCCAAACACCCCGCCCACGATGGTGAACAACGTTCGCCGCGCGCCATACAGGGCGCCATGTGTCAGCGCCAACAGGCTGTTGGGCCCTGGGGTCAGCGACAGGCCGATGCTGGCCAGCAGGTAGATGAGCCATGTGTCGAGGGCCATGTTGGAAATGCCTGGTGATGTGGGGATGCCAGTCTAGGGCCTGATGATCCGGCTGATAGAGTATGATCTGGACATTTAATGGTCGTTTATGGACTCGCTGACATGCAGCCCGACATCCGCCTGCTGATCCTGCCGTTACCGGATTTTGCCCTGCTGCCGTTTGGCGCCTTTCTCGACAAATTGCGCTTCAGCGCCGACGACGAGGACTACAGCCAGCAGCGCTATTGCAGCTGGACCGTGGCCGGGCTCAGCCTTGACCCGGTGCAATCAAGCAGTGGTGCGGTGCTGCAGGTCGAGGCGATTGCCAGCCAGCTCGACCTGAGCAGTTTCGACTACCTGGTGGTGTTCGGCGGTCGCAATGCCATGGCCACTGCCGCGCTGGCGCCACGCTATCAGGCGCTGCTGCACCAGGCCGGCAAGGCCGGTGTGAAGCTGGTAGGGGTCGATAATGGCGCCTTCCTGCTGGCCGCCTGCGGACTGCTGCAGGGGCATGAGGTGGTGGTGCACTGGCGTCACGAAGCCGAGTTTCGTGCTGCCTTCCCGCAGCTGCGATTGCTGCGTGAGCAGTTGTACTGCATCGATGGCAATCGCATCACGTGTGCCGGCGGCACCGCCGCCATCGACCTGGCTGTTGCGCTGCTCTCACACGCTTGCGGGCGTACCCGCGCGCTCAAGGGGCTGGCCGATATGCTGGTGGACGAAACCCGCGACAGCCGTCATGCCTTGCGTTCGCTGGAGCTGGGCGCCGGGCAGGGGCGGCAGGTGCAGCGGGCACAGGCGCTGATGCGCCATCACCTGGGCTCGCCGTTGGCAGTGGAGCAACTGGCCAAGGAACTGGGCATCAGCCGGCGCCAGCTGGACCGCCAGTTTCAGGCCAGCCACGGCATGAGCGCCAAGGCCTGGTGGCTGGAAATGCGTTTGCAGCAGGCGCGCTGGCGTTTGCTCAACTCCAGTCATAGCCTGGCGCAGATTGCCGATGAAGTGGGCCTGGGCGATGCCAGCTACCTGGGCAAGTGCGTGCGCCGTCGGTTTGGCTGTACGGCCTTGGCCTTGCGAGCAGGCAGCGCTTACTGCGGTGTGCCGAACAGGCCTGTCCAGTAAATCCCGGCATCGCTCTTCGGGTCTACCGCATAGGCAGCCCCCAGTTCACGGAAGTCTGGGTTCATCAGCGTGGCGCAGTGCCCTGGGCTATCCAGCCAGCCGTCGACCACTTTGTGCGCAGTATCACGCCCGGCGGCAATGTTCTCGCCGATTTGCTGATACAGGTACCCGGCCAGTTCCGCCCGGTCACCGGGTGTGCGGCCATCCTTGTCGATGTGGTCGAAGAAGTTCTGGTTGGCCATGGACCGCGTGTGGTTGGCAGCCACCCCGGCCAGTACTGTGCTCCAGCTCAGTGGCGGGGCGGCGGCAAAGGGTTGGCCACCGCATTGGCGTGGCACCTTGCGCGCAGCGTTGATCTCCTGCAGCACTTTCTGCCCCTCGGCTTGCCAGTCACCCAGGCGGCCGCTGAGCAACGGCCGGGCCAGCACGATGCGCCAGTCGCGGCCCTCCTGGCTGACGCCGATATCGACGAATTGCGGGTCGAGCACTACCTGGCAGAAGCTTTCCTCGATGGCATGCATGGCGGCGCGCGCATCGCGCGGGCCCGACAGGCTGATGGCCTGGACGTTGACCATGGGGTAGGCCGCGCGGGTCATGGCCTGTTGCAAGTCGCGGGTGCCTTCTGGCGACAGCGCAAGGCGGGTGTCGCTATTGAGCGGCGGCAGCTCCAGCGACGCCTCGCCACCGCAGGGCTGGGCCTTGCTGCGGTACACATTGATCGAATCGATCAGTTGCGCCTCTTCGCCGGTGACAGCCAGTACCCCGGTCGAAACGACCAGGCCCAGCGACAAGGCGGCAACGGATGACAGGACGCGCATGTGGATCTCCCTATGACTGGCAGCGTCGTGGTATGCGCTGCTCATCCTACACAAGCCGGGGGCTTTTGGCCCTAGCTCGTGCAAAGCAATGAAAGCGCCGGCAATCGTTGCTGGCGGCAAAAGAGGGAGTAGACCACTGGTCGGCGGAAAAGTGCGATGAATTGCTAATCATTCTTATCGAGCCCGCACGGTCCGCCGCGTTCGCATCAACGCGCCAACGCCTGGTTCGGCTTGTAGAACAGGAAGTGGGTAGTCTGCGCTGTCTTGCGATACGCCTTGGCCCAATCGGGGTGCACGGTGCGGTCGTGGAAGTACAGCGCGCCGCCGGTGGGGTCCTTCAACTGCTGGTTCAGTGCCTTGCGTGCGATTTCTTTGGCGACATCGTAGCGCTGGGCTTCCTCGACCTGATCCGAGCGCCCGTCGCACCACCAGGAAAACTGGCAGGCCTTGCTTTCCACGCCCTGCTTGACCACCCCGCAGATGGTGTCCGGGAAGCCATCGTGGCCCAGGCGGTTGAGCACCACGCTGGCCACGGCGGTCATGTCCTCGGCATCGGCGCCTTTGGCTTCCCAGTAGATGGTGCGGGCCAGGCAGGTGATGCTGTCATCCAACGGCGCCTTGCCAACCGGGTCGACCGCCTGCGCTTCGCCTGGGGTCAGTTTTTCAGCTTTTTTGGGGGGAGGGGCATCTTCCACCACCTTTTCTTCAAGCACTTCGGCCTTGTCCTCGGCGACGGCGGCCTTGGCCGGGTCGGCCGCATTCAAGGGGCCAGCGAGCAGTGCCGAGGTGAGGCCGAGCAGCATCCAGTAACGGCGCATGGGCAAGCTTCCGAAGGGTGGAGTGAGTCTCAGTCTAGCCAAGCGTAAGCATTAACACCAAAGGCAGGGTGGCGGCGGCCGCTACGGTCTGCAGGGCGATGATGGTGGCCATCAAGGGCGCATTGCCGCCCATTTGCCGGGCCATCACATAGGATGACGAAGCGGTGGGCAGCGCTTGGAACAGCACCGCCACCACCGCCGCCTGACCACTCAGGCCGAGCACTCTGCACAGGCCCCAGGTGGTCAGTGGCATGACCAGGAACTTGAACGCCGACGCCGCCATCAGCGGGCGCACCTGCTGGCCCAGGCGAGCGCCGCCCAGTGCCGCGCCGACGCACAGCAAACCCAGCGGCAGGGCGGCCTGGCCCAAGGCCTTGATCGTGGGCTCGATCCCGGTCGGCAAGCCCAAACCGGTGGCCCTCAGCAGCAGCCCACCCGCACAGCCGACGATCAGCGGGTTGGCGAAGATTGCCCGTAGCACCGTGAGCGGTGAACTGTGGCGGGCGCTGAAGCGGGCGAACACCAGCACGCAGAGCAGGTTGACCAGGGGGACGATGGCAGCATTGGCTACCGCCGCCAGGGCAATCCCTGCACTGCCGTAGATGCCAGCCGCCAGGGTGGCACCAATGTAGTTGTTGAAACGAATACCACCCTGGAACACCGAGGTGAAATCGGCGCCATCGTGGCTTACCGCCCCTTGATACAGCATCAGTAATACGGCGCCGGCCAGGGTCGAAAGCATCAGTGCGCCGACCATGCCCAGCACCGGTACGCCATCAAGGTTGGCGGTGGCCAGGCCGTGCAGAAACAGCGACGGCAGCAGTACGTAGTAGCTCAGGCGCTCGGCGCCGGGCCAGAAGCTTTCGCCAAGAAAGCCGCGTAGGCGCAGGAAGGTGCCCAAGGCAATCAGCAGGATGATCGGGAGCAGGGTGGTCAGCAGCAAATGGAGCATGATCGACGTTCCGTGGTCGGGTACGCGAACAGACTACGGGTGAGGAACGGTCTGTAAAAACGTTGTTTTCTGCACTGACTATTGAGAAAAAATGCATTGTTGCAGCTTACGACTCCAAGGCTGTCTTCAGCACAGCACTCAAATGCCGTCGCTGGCTTTTCTCATGCTCCAGCAACACCACACGTCGCGTCAGCTGCGGCTCGCCAAACGGCAGGCAAGTGGCGGGCGGCAAGCGCTGCAGGTCGTCATCGGCCATGGGTACGATCGCCACGCCCAGGCCCATCACCGCCATGCGCGCCAAAGCTTCCTGGCTGTCCAGTTCCATCTGCTCGCTCACCTGCAAATGCTGGCGACGCAACTCCTGCTCGATCTGTCGCCCGGCCCAGGCGCGCTTGTCGAAGCGCAGGAATGGCTGGCTGGCCAGCAACTGCGGCACGCTGTGCCCGGCCAGTTCAGGGCTGGCGATGACCCAGAAGCGGTCTTCGAACAATGCAGTGAAGTCCAGGCTTTGCGGGTAAGGGCTGACGGGTTCGGTGGTGATCGCCGCGTCGAGTTCACCGTCCTCCACGCGTCGCGCCAGCTCCGCCGACATGCCCGAGGCCACGCTGATGTGCAACTGCGGGTGGTTGGCCTTGATCCACACCAGCGCCCTGGGCAGGCGCCGCGCCAACACCGTATGGATCGCCCCCAGGCGCAGGCGGCCGCGCAGGCTCGGGCCGCAGGCTAAGGCGTCGGCCAGTTCGTCGTAGGCAGCCAGAATGCTCTCGGCGCGAGCCACCGCCAATTGGCCTGCTTCAGTCAGGGCCACCTGCCTGCGGCTGCGGTCGAACAGGGGAACCTGCAACTCGTCTTCAAGGGTCTTGATGTGCAGGCTCACCGCTGAAGGGGTGAGGCTGAGCAGGTCGGCGGCGCGGGCGAAGGTGCCGTGGCGGGCGATGGTCACCAGGGTGCGCAGGGCTTTGAGAGACATGCGGGCGGGTCCAGGGTTGAACGGTCAGTGCTGCATTGTCAGGCTCGGCCGTTTCGCAGCACAAGGCTGCTCAGCGCCTATTACGCCCATACGCCTGGCTGATCCTGTCGATCACCATGGCCAGGGCAACAATTGCCAGCCCGGCCTGCACGCCCTGACCAACATTCAAGGTCTGGATCCCCGCCAGCACATCCTCACCCAGCCCACGGGCGCCGATCATCGACGCCACTACCACCATCGACAAGGCCATCATCACCGACTGGTTGAGCCCGGCCATGATGCTTGGCAGCGCCAAGGGCAGGGCGATGCGCCGCAACCGCTGCCAGCGGCTGGCGCCCAGGCCGTGGGCCGCCTGCAACAACGAAGGGTCGATTTGGCTCAAGCCCAGTTCGGTCAACCGCACCAGCGGTGGCAGGGCGTATATCAGCGTGGCGAATACGGCGGGCACCTTGCCCAGGCCAAACAGCATCAGCACCGGGATCAGGTAAACGAACGCCGGCAGCGTCTGCATCACATCCAGTACCGGCAGAAGCAACCGCCTGGCCAGCGGTCGGGCGGCCAGCAGGATGCCCAATGGCACGCCCACCAGCACGCACAGGCCGGTACTGACCAGCACCAGCGCCAGGGTTTGCAGCAGCTTGTCCCACAGCCCGAGCATGCCGATAAATGCTAGCAGCGCGACCAGTATTGTGCTGCGCACAACGCTGCGGGTGGCGTGCCAGGCCAGCAGGCCGACCAGCAGCAACAACAGCCACCAGGGCAGCAGGCGCAACAGGTTCTCCAGGCCGACCAGCAGTTGCAGCAAGTGGTCTGAGACGCTGCGCAGGTGGTCGCCGTAGTTCATCACCAGCCAGTCGACCAGGCGGTTGACGCTGTCGGCAAAGGAAAACTGCAGAGTCTGCGGGAAGCCGTCACTCACAGGCTGGCCTCGACCTTGGCGGCGATGTCCGCAGGCAGCCAGGTTTTCCACACATCAGGGTTATCGCGCAGGAAGGTCAGGGCTGCGTCGCGCGGTGGCGTGCGTTTTTCGCTCATTGCGGCCAAGGCCTGGTTCAGGCGATCGATGGGCAGGTCCACCCGTTCGAACACGCTGACCAGGTCCGGGTAGCTCTCACGAAAGACCTTGGACACGCCAATCGACAACTTCGCCGGCAGCGACCGGCTGCCCTTCGGGTTGGGGTTGCCGGCATCGGTGAGGGTGGCCCAGGCCTGGGCATTGAACGGTGGCTCTTGCAGGCGTACAAGCTTGTAGCGCCCCATCAGCGGGGTCGGGTTCCAGTAGTAGAACAGCACCGGTTGGCCACGACGGATAGCCGAGCCGATCTCGGCGTCCATCGCCGCGCCGGAGCCACTGCGGAAGTTGGTATAGAGGTCATTCAAACCGTAGGCCTTGAGCTTCTGGCTGTTGACCGTTTCAGACGTCCAGCCGCTGGGGCTGTTCAGGAAACGGCCCTTGTCGGGCGACTCGGGGTCGCGGAAAACCTGCGGGTAACGCTTGAGGTCCTCGACACTGCGCAACTCGGGTGCCAAGGGTTTCAGTTTGCGTGCGGCATCGCCTTCGATCACATAGGCCGGCACCCACCAACCTTCCTCTGCATTTTTCACCGTATCGCCCAGCGCGAACACCTGGCCGGCCTGTTCGGCCTTGACCCAGGCAGGGCTGCGCCCGGCCCACTCCTCGGCGATCACTTGCAGGTCATTGCGCGCCAGGGCCACCTCCATACTGACGGTGCTACCGGGCAGGGTGTCGGTGGTGTAGCCGTAGCCGCGCTCCACGATCAGCCGCAGGATTTCGGTGGTGAGGGCACCGCTTTCCCAGCCGATGGCGCCAAAGTGGATGGGCTCGCTGCGTTCTGCCGAGGCGGCGCTGTCGGTGGCGGCCAGGCTCACAGCGAGCAGCAGGCTGGCCAGCAGCATTGGAAGTCTGTTCATCGGGGCCTTCGATTGCCATTGAGTGGATGCGGGCAAGTGTAGACGAGGCCCCTGGCGCATCGCCGGCGCGGTCGGGGGAAGGTGCTCCCACTGCCCAGGCGTGCTGCGCGTTGCAAAGCTGGGCTCTTCTGCTTGGCATGCACACCTGAAGAGGCAGCCCCGATGACGCTGGATTTACATTTCGTGTATTACCGCAACTTTCGTTTCGATGGAAAACTTCATGTTCGCTGTTACGGTGCAGACCTGCACAAGGTCAATCGCATCCGCTACGAACTTGAACGGGCTGGCCCCGACGGCCCGGTTTCATTCCCGGGAAAGTCCGTGTACTCCCAGGCACGCAGCGGCAAGCCGAGCGACCATGGATGCCCTGCCACGTTGCTGGCCGAAGAAGAGGCGGGCGTGTATTCGATCCAGCCCAAAGTCGTGCTGCTCGATGAGCATGCTCGGGCGCTGGGCCGGCCGGTTGGCGCAGCTGGCGTTATCGACATGCGGCCCTTGGCACCCGGCACACCGTTCCCGCCGGTTGTCATCGAATTCATCCCCGGAGGGCACGAGCGATTTCTCCGAGAGCTGGAGCCGGGCTCAGGTTCTGCATGGGTCCGCTACTGGCCGAACCTTGAATCGGTACTCGCGTTGCGACCTGTTCTGGACGAACAGGAACAGGGCGAAGACAGGCTCCGGCCATTGCGCGACCATTACATTCTCGACCAGCCAGCCAGCATGCTCGGTGACACCTACCTCGCCTTGCTCAAGACTTTGGCGGCGCGGGAGTATGTGCAGTCACTGCAGTTCATGCCGGCAGCGCCCCAGCCAAGCCTAATTTTGCTCGGCCTGGCCGGGCTACTGGCAACGCTGCTGACCGGCGGCGCCGTGGTGGCGGGCAACCATGCCTATGAAAATGCTCAAGCTACACCCGATTTCGAGCCGCGCCAGCATTACCTCGACGCACCTGGCCCCCGGTGGCAAGGGCTGAATGTGCGCGAGGCCTGGGCGCAGCAGGTAACGGGTTACGGCGCGCGGATTCACTTCAGTGATGGGGGGTTGCACCCTGATCATGAAGACTTGCGCGGCAATCCTGCCTTGAAAATCGTCTCGCTCGAACCCAACCATGATCCCGACCACGGAACGGCTTCGGTGGGAATCATTCTGGCTGCGGGCAACGGTATTGGCGCGACCGGGATCAGCCGTAACAGCGAACTGTACCTGTACAACAACCGCGCGGAGGATGCCCAAGGCAGCTTCCAGGCGCTCAAGGACCTGCTACGGAATGTAGAACCCGGCGACATCGTGGGTATCAATCGGCAGACCGCCCATGCCGAGGTGCTGAGCACCATGTTGCCATCCTTGCACGACAAGGCCTGGTGGACTGTCATGCAGCAGTTGAGCCGGCGCGGTGCCGTGGTGGTCAATGCAGCAGCCAATGGCAGCAGCAGGACGCTTGCGGACAAAGGCACCCGTGCTGGCGAAGGTGTCGACCTGGCCAACTGGCCCTATTTTGCCGACCATGGCGATTCAGGTGCGATTCTGGTGGGGGCCTGCCATTCGTATGACGGCAAGCCCCACGCCTACTCCAATCACCATTACCGTTACCGTATGCTCAATGCCTGGGGCGACAGCGTAGTCACGCTTTCCTATGGCGATTTGCAGGACCTGCGTGGTGAGGAAAGGGACTACACAGGCCGCTATGCTGGCACTTCCAGCGCCACGCCGATGGTGTGCGGTGCATTGAGCCTGATCCAGTCCTACGCCATGGAGCAGCACCACGTCTACCTCAATGGCAACCAGATGCATCAGTTGGTCATGGCGTCTGGCTACGACGATGCCACGTTAGCGGGTACCGAGGTGCTGCCGATGGGCGCCAGGCCCAATGTGCATGGCGCGCTGGTGCTGCTGGACCGCATCCTCGGCGGCGGCAGGTTCGCGGCCTGAGGCGGGGCCGGCAGGTGCCGGCCCCGCCCGGCTCATACGCGAAACTGGTCCATCAGCGCCTGCTGCTGGTTGGCCAGGCTGTTCAGCGACTGGCTGACCCGCGCCGACTCGTTGGCCTGGCCTGACAGCGACTCCGTCACATCACGAATGGTCGCCACGTTGCTGTTGATTTCCTCGGCTACCGCGCTTTGCTCTTCGGCGGCCGAAGCGATCTGCAGGTTCATGTCGGTGATCACCGTCACCGCCTGGCCAATGCGCTGCAGTGCAGTGACGGCCTGGCCGACCTGCGCAACGCCACTCTGTGCCTGGCGGTGGCTGTGGTCCATGGCGCCGACCACTTCCTGGGTGCCGTTCTGCAAGGCTTCGATCACCTGGCGGGTTTCTTCCACCGACTCCTGAGTGCGTCGAGCCAGGTTGCGTACTTCATCGGCGACCACGGCAAAGCCACGGCCGGCTTCACCGGCACGGGCCGCCTCGATGGCGGCGTTGAGCGCCAGCAGGTTGGTCTGTTCGGCAATCGAGCGGATCACCTCCAGCACCGAACCGATCTTTTCGCTGTTCTGCGCCAGGCCTTCGACTTCGGCCATGGCGTCGCTCATGTTGGCGGCCAGGGTATCGATGCTGGTGGTGGTGCGGTCGATCACGGCCAGGCCTTCCCGGGTGGCCTGGTCGGCGTCACGCGCGGCCTGTGCCGCCTGCGCGGCGCTGCGGGCGACATCCTGGGCGGTGGCGCTCATTTCATGCGAGGCGGTGGCTACCTGGTCAACCTGGCGATACTGCTGCTCCATGCCGGCGCTGGTTTCAGTGGCAATTGCCGAGGACTGGTCGGCAGTGCCTCGGGCGGCCTGCACCGAGCGTTTGACCTCGGCGATGGTCGGCTGCAACTTGTCGAGGAAGCGGTTGAACCAGCCGGCCAATTCACCCAGTTCGTCCTGCTTCTGGTAGGTCAGGCGGCGGGTCAGGTCGCCTTCGCCGCTGGCAATGTCCTTGAGCATGGCAGCCACGCCGAGGATCGGCCGGGTAACGCCACGGGCCATCAGCCACACCATGAGCAGGCCGGCAATGGCAGCGGCCAGGCCCAGGCCCAATTCCAGCAAGGTGCCGCTGGTATTCAGCGCGTCCAGTTCCTGCTTCAGTGTTTCGGCCGGGCCGGTCAGGGCATTTTCCGGTACATCCAGCAACACGCCCCAAGGTTGTGCGTCGGGGATCGGCCGGAAGGCCGCCAGCACCTTCAAACGCTGCTGGTCGTGGAGGATAGTCATCTTGCCATTGGCCAGTTTGCCTACCAGTTCGGCGCCCTTGGCCGGGTCTACCTGGTCGAAGCGCTGGGCCAGCTTGCTGGCATCGGCGCTGTAGCCCGCCAGCAGGCCGACCGGGCTGAGTATGCCGACCGTGGTGCGGCCTTCGTAGAGGCTGCGGCTGGCCTCCTGGCTCAGTGCCTGCAGGCTGTTGAGGTTGATGTCGATGGACAGGGTGGCAATGATCTTGCCGTTGACCGCCAGCGGGAAGACGATGCTGGTCATCAGCACCTGCTGGCCGTCGATGTCATAGAAGTAGGGTTCTACCACGCACACCTTGCCGGTCGTGCGCGGGCATACCCACCAGGTGTTGGCTGGCTGGCCGCTGGGGCCGATCTCGGTGTTGGCCATGTCATGCTCAGGCAGCGCCATGGCGGTCAGCTGGCCGGCACGCGGCTGCGACCAGTACAGGGCAAAGCGACCGGTTTCGTTGCTGCCCAGCTCTGCCTTGCCGGCGAACAGGCTGTCCTTGCTGTCCAGGGCGTTGGGCTCGAACACCAGCGACAGGCCGAGGAGGTCGGGGTTGGCCTGTAGCGCGGCGCGCACCTGACGGGTCATGTCCTCGCGCAGGTCGAAGGCATCGAGAAAGCGCTTTTCGGCCTGCTCGCGCAGGAACAGCACCTGGCGGGCGAAGCCGGCGCCGTACTGGTAGGCATCCATGAACTGGCGGCGGATGTTCAGCGCCTGCACTTCACCCTGCGACTCGATACGCGACTGCGCCGCCTCGGTCAGCATCTGCATGCTGCTGGCCTTGACCAGGTCCGAGCTGTGGTCCATGCGGTACAGCGACAGGCCGACGAGCAAGGTGACGATGCCGGCCAGGCAGAGACCGGCGAGCAGGGTGATCTTCCACTGGATGGAAAGTTGTCGCAAAGGCATGGGGGCGGATCCCTTGTAATAAGAGTGTGGCTTGCGACTGTGTCGGCGGCCTGGGTTTTTTCTTTATTCAAACGTTCAATTTAATTATCAGGTCCGCTGCAAGGCATTGGTAATGTGACGCAACATGGCGCTTTTGACATCTGCCGCCCACTGCTTCAGAGTTCGCGCTTTTTTCCGCCGTAATGAGGTAAGCCAATCATGAATGCAGTGATCGCCGCGGTCGGCATCATGCTGATACTCAGCCTGTCCCGCGTGCACGTGGTCATCGCCCTGGTCATCGGCGCCCTGGTCGGTGGGCTGGTGGGTGGCCTGGGTGTCGAAGGCACGCTCAAGGCCTTCAACGGTGGCCTCGGCGGTGGCGCCACGGTGGCGTTGTCCTATGCACTGCTGGGCGCCTTTGCCGTGGCCATCGCCAAGTCTGGTCTGGCCCATGCCCTGGCCGATCGCGCCCTGGTCATGATCGACCGCCAGGGCCATGCCCATGGCGGCAAGGTCAAATGGCTGATGATCGGCCTGATGCTGGTGGTGGCCGTGTCGTCGCAGAACATCCTGCCCATCCACATTGCCTTCATCCCGTTGCTGGTGCCGCCGCTGCTGTACGTGCTGACGCGCCTGCGCATCGACCGCCGGTTGATCGCCTGTGTGATCACCTTTGGTCTGATCACGCCGTACATGTTCCTGCCGGTGGGTTTCGGCAACATCTTCCTCAACGAAATCCTGCTGGCCAACGTCGCCCGCGCGGGTGTCGACGTGAGTGGCGTCAATGTCACCCACGCCATGGCCATCCCGGCTGCCGGTATGCTCGTCGGCCTGTTGCTGGCGGTGTTCATCAGCTATCGCAAAAAGCGTGACTACGACCTGGCGCGTATCGAACAGGTGGAGCAGGTGAGCGTGCAGTACAACCCGCTGACCTTGCTGGTGGCCGGGTTGGCGATCGCTGCTGCCTTTATCGTTCAGTTGCTGTTGGACTCGATGATCATCGGTGCCATGGTTGGCTTCCTGATCTTCTCGCTGTCAGGCATCGTCAAGTGGAAGGATACCGACGACCTGTTCACCGAAGGCATGAAGATGATGGCCATGATTGGTTTCATCATGATTGCCGCGTCCGGTTTTGCCGACGTGATGAAGGCTACCGGTGAGGTGAAGAGCCTGGTGGAAACCTCGGCCCAATGGATCGACCACAGCAAGGGCATCGGCGCCTTGCTGATGCTGTTGGTGGGCCTGCTGGTGACCATGGGGATCGGCTCGTCGTTCTCCACTGTGCCGATCCTGGCCGCGATCTTCGTGCCGCTGTGCGTGCAACTGGGCTTCGACCCGCTGGCCACGGTGTGCATCGTCGGTACTGCCGGTGCGCTGGGGGATGCGGGTTCACCGGCCTCGGACTCGACCCTGGGGCCGACCTCGGGCCTGAACGTGGATGGCCAGCACCACCATATCTGGGACACGGTGGTGCCGACCTTCATCCACTACAACCTGCCGTTGCTGGCGTTCGGCTGGTTGGCGGCAATGACCTTGTAAGGCGGGGAGGGCGTCAGCCCTTGTCGGGGGGCGGCGAGATGCGGTTTAGCACGGTGCTGCCGTCCTTGCTGCGGGTCAGGTAGACCGGCAGCACCTTGGGCAGGTTGTTGACCAGGCGCCCCACTTCACGGGTGTTGTAGATACCGCTGATGCGAATGCGACCGGTACTGGCGTCGGCCAGCTGCAGCGGTGCGTCGAGGTAGCGGTTGATCACCGGCAGCGCTTGTTCCAGGCTCAAGTTGTCGAGCACCAGCTTGCCGCTGCGCCAGGCCAGGCTGTTGCCGTAGTCGTCGCTCTGCTCCAGTTGTGGCTCGAAGTCGCCCTTGTGGTAGCTGGCCTGCATGCCAGGGCCGAGGCGATAGCCGCCGGCGCTGCCATCGCTGGACACCAGCACCGAGCCTTCCACCAGGGTAACCTTGACCTGGTCCTGGTACTTCCACACGTTGAACTGGGTGCCGGTGACACGGGTCTGGCCACGGCCGGCACGCACGATGAACGGGTGGCTGCTGTCGTGCTGCACCTTGAAGAACGCCTCGCCGCGCTTGAGCGTGACCTGGCGCTGGTCTTTGTAGTTGAGGTAGGTGAGCTCGGTGTTGAGGTTGAGCTGCACCGTGCTGCCGTCGCTCAGCTCCACCGTCTGCATGCGGTCACTGGCTTCGAAGTGTTGGTAATGGTTGGGCAGCCAACCCTGCTCCCACCCCATCCAGCCTGCCAGTGGCAGCACTGCCAGGGCAATCGCCGCCGCAGACGCCAGCGGCCGCCAGTTGCGCGGGCGTGCGGCTTGCTTGGCGGGCGGGTTGAAGTCGATGACGGTGGCGTTGCGCGGCAGCAAGTCGGCGGTTTGCCAGATTTCCAGCATCGCCTGGTATTCCTCGGCATGCCGTGGGTCGGCCGCCTGCCAGCGGGCGAATGCCTCACGCTCGGCCGCCGTGCAATCTTCGGCGTGCAGGCGCATGCACCAGTGCGCGGCGGCGTCGGTGATGGCATCGTCTGGGCTGGGATTGAGGCGGTCGTGGTTCATTGCGGCTCCGGGTTTTGCGCATTCTACCCTTGCAGAAGGGCCCCCGAGAACCGGCGTAATGGCGAATGACTATCAGTTGTGCCGGTTTTTCGTCGGTTTTGCAACGGTTTTTCAGCGTCTGAGAACCCTTCGCGTACAAGAATACAAGCTGAAATCCACGGGGCTGCTGTGCAGCCCATCGCGACAAAAGGCCGCCCGCACAAGTGACCGCATGTCTCTTGTGGGGGCGGCCTTATGTCGCGCTAGGGACGCCAAGCGCCCCCAGGGCCTGTCAGAACTGTGCTGCCTCCAACCCATAAAGGCTGTCGCTGCCCGCTCTGATACTGGCCTCCAGCCCTAACCCGCGCGGCAATACCCGCTGGTAGAAGAACGCCGCACACGCAAGCTTGGCCCCATGAAACGCTTCGTCCTCATCACGCTTGGCCAACGCCACCGCCGCCATTCGCGCCCACATATAGGCATATGCGGTAAGCCCGAACAGTTGCAGATACTCGACTGCCACTGCGCTGACCAGGTTGGCATCCGCGCCGGCCCGCGCCCGTAGCCAGGCGCTGGTAGCCTCCAACCGCGCCAAGCTTGCCTGCAGTGCCTCGCGGTGCAATGGCGCATCCACACTGAACGCTCGTACTTCGGCGGCAAAGCTGGCCAACGCCTGACCGCCGTCGGCCAGCACTTTGCGCCCGAGCAGATCAAGGGCCTGAATACCGTTGGTGCCTTCATAGATTTGCGCAATCCGCACGTCGCGCACTCGCTGCTCCTGGCCCCATTCGCGGATGTAGCCGTGGCCGCCGTACACTTGCTGGCCCAGCACGCAGCTTTCCAGGCCGTTGTCGGTGAAGAATGCCTTGGCCACTGGTGTCAGCAGCGCCACCAGGCGCTGGGCATGTTCGCGCTCGCCGGCGTCTTCGGCATAGCGCGCCAGGTCCAACTGTTGGCCAACGTAGGCGGCGAACGCCCGGCCACCTTCGGTGAGGGTGCGCATGGTCAGCAGCATGCGCCGTACATCGCCGTGGTGGATGATCGGGTCGGCAGCCTTGTCCTGCGCCTGTGGGCCGCTAGCGGCGCGGCTCTGCAGGCGCTCGTTGGCGTAGCGGGCGGCGCTCTGGTAGGACGCCTCGGCGCAGCCGATGCCTTGTATGCCGATGGACAGGCGCTCGTAGTTCATCATGGTGAACATCGCCGCCAAACCTTTGTTGGGTTCGCCCACCAGGTAACCGAAGGCACCATCGAAATTCATTACACAGGTCGCCGAGGCCTTGATGCCCATCTTGTGCTCGATCGAGCCGCAGTGGGCGGCGTTACGCGCGCCTAGCTGGCCATTGGCCTCGACCCGGTACTTGGGCACCAGAAACAGCGAGATGCCCTTGGCGCCGGCGGGTGCGTCGGGCAGCTTGGCCAGCACCAGGTGGACGATGTTCTCGGTCAGGTCCTGCTCGCCACCGGTGATGAAGATTTTGCTGCCGCTGATGCGGTAACTGCCATCGGCTTGGGGTTCGGCGCGGGTTCGGATCAGCCCCAGGTCGGTGCCGGCATGGGGTTCGGTCAGGCACATGGTGCCGGCCCAACGGCCTTCGTACAGGGGCGGCAGGTAAGTGGCCTTGAGCGTTTCGCTGGCATGGGCATCGATTGCCAGGCAGCTGCCAGCGCTCAACGCCGAATACAGGCTGAAGCTGCAGTCGGCGGCGTAGAGCATTTCCTCGAACAGCACGCCGAGCATCTTCGGCATGCCCATGCCGCCGTATTCCGGGTTGCCACCCAGGCCGACCCAGCCACCTTCGCGGTAGGTGTTCCAAGCCTCGCGGAAGCCGTCGGGGGTGGTAACCACGCCTGCGTCGAAGTGCACGCCTTGCTCGTCACCGTTGCGGCTGAGCGGGGCGATCAACTGGGCGGTGACTTTGGCGGCTTCCTCGAGGATGGCGTCGGCGGTATCGGCGTCGATGCGCTCGGCCAGGGCGGGCAGGCGGGCCCACAGGGCCGGGGCGTTGAATACGTCATGCAGGACGAAGCGCATGTCACGCAGGGGGGCGGAATAGGTAGTCATCGTTGGCTCTTGAAGGAGGAAGTCAGGGTCGGCTCTTCGCGGGCAAGCCCGCGAAGAAGCGGCTGCGCTTTCAGAGGGCCTTGGCCCGGTCGCGCAGCACGTACTTCTGGATCTTGCCGGTGGAGGTTTTGGGCAGCTCACCAAACACCACGGTCTTCGGCACCTTGAACCCGGCCAGGTGCTCGCGGCACCAACTGGTGATATCGGTCTCGCGGGTGTCTTCCCGGCCCGGCTTGAGGGCAACGAAGGCGCACGGCGTTTCGCCCCACTTTTCATCCGGGCGTGCCACCACGGCGGCTTCCAGTACAGCCGGGTGCTTGTAGAGGGCGTCTTCGACCTCGATGGTGGAAATGTTCTCGCCACCGGAAATGATGATGTCCTTGAGCCGGTCCTTGATTTCGACATATCCGTCGGCATGCCATACGGCCAGGTCGCCGGTGTGGAACCAGCCGCCACGGAAGGCTTCGGCGGTGGCTTCAGGGTTTTTCAGGTAGCCCTTCATCACGGTATTGCCGCGCATGAAAATTTCGCCCAGGGTGTTGCCGTCGCGCGGCACCGGCTGGAGGGTTTGCGGGTCGGCGACCATCAGGCCGTCGAGGGTTGGGTAGCGTACGCCCTGGCGCGACTTGATCCGCGCACGCTCGTCCAGCGACAGCGCATCCCATTCGTCATGCCAGGCACACACGGTCACCGGGCCGTAGACCTCGGTCAGGCCGTAGGTGTGGGTGACCTTGATGCCCATTTCCTCCACGGCGCCAATCACCTTGGCCGGCGGCGCGGCACCGGCGACCATGGCCTGCACCGGGTGCTCGATGGCTGCCTTGGCGGCTTCGGGCATGTTGACCAGGGCGTTGAGCACGATTGGCGCCCCGCACAGGTGGCTGACCCGGTGCTCGCGGATCAGGGTGAGGATTTTCTGCGGGTCGACCCGACGCAGGAACACATGGGTGCCGGCCAGCGCGGTGATGGTCCAGGGGTAGCACCAGCCGTTGCAGTGGAACATTGGCAGGGTCCACAGGTAAACCGGGCGGTGCCCCATGGCCCAGGTCATCTGGTTGCCCAGTGCGTTCAGGTAAGCGCCGCGGTGGTGGTAGACCACGCCCTTGGGGTTGCCGGTGGTGCCGGAGGTGTAGTTCAGCGAAATGGCCTGCCACTCGTCATCGGGCCATTCCCAGGCAAAGTCCGGGTCCCCTTCGGCAAGCAGGGCTTCATAGTCCAGCTCGCTGACAGCGCGGCCCTCGCCATACTCCGGGTCATCCACATCAATCACCAGCGGCGGGTGTTCGAGCAGCGCCAGGGCGGCTTCGATGACGGCATGGAACTCGCGGTCGGTGATCAGCACCTTGGCCTCGCCGTGCTGCAGCATGAAGGCGATGGCCTCGGCATCCAGGCGCACGTTCAAGGTATTGAGCACGGCACCGATCATGGGTACGCCGAAGTGCGCCTCAAGCATGGCCGGGGTGTTGGGTAGCATCACTGCCACGGTGTCGCCACGGCCGATGCCACGGCCAGCCAGGGCACTGGCCAGGCGCCGGCAGCGTTGGTAGGTTTCCTGCCAGTTGCGGCGGATGGCGCCGTGGATGACGGCCGGGTAATTGCCGTATACGGCGGCGGTGCGTTCGATGAAGCTCAGCGGGGTGAGGGCGACATGGTTGACGGCAGCGGGCATCAGGCCCTGGGCATAGATCGACATGCGGTAATCCTGTAAGGGAGGCAGGCGCAGCCTGTGCGCTTGGCCCCCGATGGCTGATTGTTAGCTCTGTTCAGGGTGCAGGGAGGCGGACGGTGGGCCGCTCCCTCTGTCGCAGTTTTACGCGAGTCGCTATGGTAGTAGGAATATCGACTATAGCAATATAGTAAAACTACTATAACAATGAGCCGCCTATCGTGGATAACACTGCCTACCCCTTGCTCGCCAAAGACCCACAACCCAGCCTGTTGCTGGCCAGCGATGCCAGCCCGCTGGCGCTCAACCCAGCCCTGCAGGCCTGGGTTGCCGAAGGCCCGGCGCTGGTCCATTGGCTGCCGGCCAACTGTGCCGCCCTGGTGCGTGCCTGCCTGCGCCAGCATCGGGCGATCAGCGATGTCGAAGTGCAGGTCGGCGAGCGCATCGTGCTGTGGACGTTCATGCCGGATGACCAGGGCCAACAGGTGCTGGGCCGCTGTCGTGATGCCAGTGAAGAACGCCACGGCGCACGTGAAGCCAGCCGCGCCCGGCGCCTGTACCGGCTGATCATCGAAAACACCACCGACCTGATTTCCCGGCACAGCCCCGATGGCCGTTTTCTCGATGCTTCACCGGCAGCATTTCGCCTGCTCGGCCTGTGGCCCGAGCAACTGCGCGGCATGCCCGTGCACACCCTGCTGCACCCGCGTGAACGGCGCCAGGTACTGCGCCAGGCCGCTGCCGCGCTGGACCAGGACGGCTACCACACCATGACCTGCCGGGTGCGTCAGGCCGCTGGCGGCTACCGCTGGTTCGAAATCGCCAGCCGGGCGATCCGCGAGACCTACACCGGCGCGGTGGTTGAGGTGGTCAGTGTGTCCCGTGACATCACCTTGCGCATCGAAGCGCAGGAAAGCCTGGCACACAGTGCCCGCCTGGCCACCCTGGGCGAACTGGCTTCGGGCATTGCCCATGAGATCAACCAGCCGCTGGCTGCGGTGGTTAACTACGCCAACGCCAGCCAGCGTTACTTGCAGGGACTGGAGCGCGACCCGCAAGCCCGCGAGCGGGTAGGCCAGGGCCTGCAGCGCATCAGCGAGCAGGCCACCCATGCCGCCGAAGTGATCCGCCGCCTGCGCGCCTTTCTACGCAAGGGACCGCGACGCCTGCAGGCACTGGACGTGGCCGAGGTGGCCGGCGAAGCCATGCGCCTGTGCGCCTGGGAAGCCGCGCGTGACCAGGTGCAGGTCGAGCTGCGCATCAGCGCGCAACTGCCCTCGGTGTATGCCGACCGGGTGTTGCTTGAACAGGTGCTGCTCAACCTGTTGCGCAATGCCATCGATGCCAACCGCGAGCTGCACGGGGAAAAACCGTCACGTATCCTGCTCGGCGCCACCCGCGATGGCGAAGGTGTGCTCGTCGAGGTCGTCGACCAGGGCCCGGGCGTATCGCCCGAGTGCCTGGATGAAATCTTCACGCCGTTCACCACCAGCAAAGCCGACGGCCTGGGCCTGGGCTTGAGTATGAGCCGCAGCCTGATCGAAGGCTTTGGTGGCAACCTGTGGGCGCGGGCGGGTGTCGACGGCGGTTTGGTACTGTGCTGCCGGCTGGCGGTCAGCAGGGGTTAAGGAGAGGCTAGGGTGCAAGCGAAAGTGTATGTGGTCGATGACGACCAGGGTATGCGCGACTCGACGGTGTGGCTGCTGCAGTCGGTGGGCCTGCAAGCCTTGCCGTTTGCCAGCGGGCAGGCATTTCTCGACGCCTGCGTGAACGATGCGCCCGCGTGTGTGTTGTTGGACGTGCGCATGCCGGGGTTGGGCGGGTTGGCCGTGCAGCAGGCAATGCGTGAGCGTGGCCTGATGTTGCCGGTGATCTTCGTCAGCGGCCATGCCGATGTGCCGATCGTGGTGCGGGCGTTCAAGGCGGGTGCTTGCGACTTCATCGAAAAGCCCTACAACGACCAGTTGCTGCTCGACAGTGTGCAGGCCGCACTGGAGCACGCCGCGCGGGCACGCCAGGGCGACCAGGCGCTGGCCTTGGTGCAGGTGCGCATCGACGGCCTCACACCGCGTGAGCGTGACGTGTTCGTGCCACTGGTCCAAGGGTTGAGCAACCGCGAGATTGCTGAGCAGTTGGGCATCAGCGTGAAGACCGTGGACCTGTATCGGGGGCGGGTGATGAAACGCTTGCAGGCGGCTAGCCTGGCGGAGCTGGTAGGCATGGCGATTGCCTGCGGGGCGGTCGAGGCGTTGGGCCTGCAAGCGCGCTAGCCGCTTTTGCACGGCCCCTTGCTGGAGCGGCGTATCCCGTAGAAATCATGAAATTTTTCATAGCTAGCTAATCAAAGCTTTGACATTCACTGCCTAGGCAGTAATATTTTTACACAATTACCCGAGCAGTCTTCGATGGCCCATTTCTCTCCCGAAAACTTCCAGACCTGCGCCATCGGCATGTTGCTTGGCCGTGCGGCGATCCTGAAGGACCGCATTCTCGACTGGCACCTCGAATCAGAGGGCGTCACCGCCGCGCAGTTCAAGGTGTTGATCATCGTCACCCAGTACCAGGTGGATACCCCGGCCGAGTTGTGCCGCTACTTGGGCCTGGACAGCGGTTCGATGACCCGCATGCTCGACCGCCTCGAGCAGAAGGAGCTGATCGTGCGCAACCGTTGCGCCGACGACCGGCGCTTGGTGCGCCTGGCGCTCACGGCCGACGGCCAGCGTCTGGCCGACCGCCTGCCAGAAATAGGCGCCGCCGCGATGAACGAGTTGTGCGGCGTGCTGGCACCTGAAGAGCTCAAGACCCTGGAAGGCCTGCTGGCCAAGGTGCTGCTCGGTGCTGGCGACCCGTTGACGATCCGCCGTTTCGGCGACCGTTGAACCCTGTCACGAATTATCCAAGGTATTGTCATGGCCACTCCCGCAGACACCCCGACTCCCTCCGCCGAGCCCTCGCGCAAGCGCAAGGCCTGGCTGCTTGGCCTGCTGTTGCTGCTGATACTTGGTGGTATCGGCACGTGGGCCTGGTACAGCCTGGTCGGCCGCTGGCACGAAAGCACCGACGATGCCTACGTCAATGGCAACGTCGTGGAAATCACCCCACTGGTCACCGGCACTG
Organism: Pseudomonas sp. NBRC 111140; assembly: GCF_001320885.1. NCBI lineage: Bacteria > Pseudomonadati > Pseudomonadota > Gammaproteobacteria > Pseudomonadales > Pseudomonadaceae > Pseudomonas > Pseudomonas sp. NBRC 111140. The sequence continues at coordinate 34,623 of NZ_BCBQ01000033.1, read as the reverse complement.
TGACCGGCATCGGAGCCGATGACGGCGACCTGGTCCATGCCGGCCAGGTGTTGCTGCAATTCGACCCAGCCGACAGCGAGGTGGCCTTGCAGTCCGCCGAAGCCAAGCTGGCGCGCAGTGTGCGCCAGGTCCGCGGGCTGTACAGCAACGTCGACTCGCTCAAGGCCCAGCTGGAAACGCGCCAGGCCGAACTGCGCAAGGCGCAGCAGGACTTCAACCGGCGCAAGGTGCTGGCCGACAGCGGTGCGATTGCCGCAGAAGAGCTGTCCCATGCCCGCGACGACTTGAGCGTGGCCCAGGCCGCCGTCAACAGTGCACGCCAGCAACTCAGCACCAGCAGCGCGCTGGTCGACGACACCGTGGTGTCCTCGCACCCCGAGGTGATGGCTGCCGCAGCCGACTTGCGCCAGGCCTACCTCGACCACGCCCGCACCACCCTGGTTGCGCCGGTCACCGGCTATGTCGCCAAGCGCACCGTGCAGCTGGGCCAGCGCCTGCAGCCGGGCACCGCGACCATGGCGGTAATCCCGCTGGACCAGGTGTGGATCGACGCCAACTTCAAGGAAACCCAGCTGCGTGACATGCGCATTGGCCAGCCCGTGGAAATCAGCGCTGACCTGTACGGCAGCGAGGTCAAGTACAGCGGCACGGTCGACAGCCTTGGCGCGGGTACTGGCAGTGCCTTTGCCTTGCTGCCGGCGCAGAACGCCACCGGTAACTGGATCAAGATCGTCCAGCGTGTACCCGTGCGTATCCACCTCAGCCCCGACCAGCTCAAGGACCACCCGCTGCGGATCGGCCTGTCCACCGTGGTGGAAGTCGACCTGCACGACCAGAGCGGCCCGACCCTGGCCCAGCAGCCACCGCAGCAGGCCAGTTACACCACCCAGGTGTATGACCGCCAGCTGGTCGAAGCCGATAACCTGATTGCTCAGCTGATTCACGAAAACAGCGCTCCCGGCAAGACGGCGCAGCGATGAGCAACAACGCCGCTGCCCAGTTCACGCCGCCAAGCCTGCTGCTGACCACCATCGGCCTGTCGCTGGCGACGTTCATGCAGGTGCTCGACACCACCATCGCCAACGTGGCCTTGCCGACCATTTCCGGCAACCTGGGGGTGAGCTATGAGCAGGGTACCTGGGTTATCACTTCGTTCGCGGTGAGCAACGCCATCGCCTTGCCGTTGACTGGCTGGCTGAGCCGCCGCTTTGGTGAGGTGAAACTGTTCATCTGGGCCACACTGCTGTTCGTGCTGGCTTCGTTCCTGTGCGGTATCGCCCAGTCGATGCCCGAGCTGGTCGGGTTTCGTGTGCTGCAGGGTGTGGTCGCCGGGCCGTTGTACCCGATGACCCAGACGCTGCTGATTGCTGTTTATCCCCCGGCGAAACGGGGGATGGCCCTGGCATTACTGGCGATGGTCACGGTGGTGGCGCCGATTGCCGGGCCAATTCTGGGTGGCTGGATCACTGATAGCTACAGTTGGCCGTGGATCTTCTTCATCAACGTGCCGATCGGCCTGTTCGCTGCCGCGGTGGTGCGTCAGCAGATGCGTACGCGGCCGGTGGTCACCAGTCGTCAACCGATGGACTACATCGGCCTGCTCACGCTGATCATCGGCGTCGGCGCCTTGCAGGTGGTGTTGGATAAAGGCAACGACCTGGACTGGTTCGAGTCATCCTTCATCATCGTCGGCAGCCTGATCTCGGTGGTGTTTCTGGCGGTGTTCGTGATCTGGGAGCTGACCGACCGCCACCCGGTGGTCAATCTACGTTTGTTCGTGCATCGAAACTTCCGCGTCGGCACCATCGTGCTGGTCGGGGGGTATGCCGGGTTCTTCGGTATCAACCTGATCCTGCCGCAGTGGTTGCAGACGCAGATGGGCTACACCGCGACCTGGGCGGGCCTGGCGGTGGCGCCGATTGGCTTGCTGCCGGTGATCATGTCGCCTTTCGTGGGCAAGTATGCGCACCGGTTCGACTTGCGGGTGCTGGCGGGGCTGGCGTTCCTGGCGATCGGTACCAGTTGTTACATGCGCGCGGGGTTCACCAGTGAAGTGGACTTCCAGCATGTGGCCTTGGTGCAGTTGTTCATGGGTATTGGGGTGGCGTTGTTCTTCATGCCGACCTTGAGCATTCTGCTGTCCGACCTGCCGCCGCACCAGATTGCCGATGGTTCTGGGCTGGCGACGTTCCTGCGCACCTTGGGCGGGAGTTTTGCGGCTTCGTTGACGACGTGGATCTGGATTCGGCGGGCGGACCAGCATCATGCCTACCTGAGCGAGAACATCAGCCAGTTCGACCCGGCGACGCGGCATACACTTGAGCAGTTGGGTGGGGCCAGCCCGCAGAGCTATGCGCAACTGGAGCAGATACTCAATGGGCAGGCTTACATGATGTCCACGGTGGACTACTTCACTTTGATGACCTGGGTGTTTGCTGGGTTGATTCTGTTGGTGTGGTTTGCCAAGCCACCGTTTACGGCCAAGGCGGGGCCGGCGTCGGCTGGGCATTGAGCACGTACACGATTAGATTCAAACGCTCTTGCTCTTGCTCTTGCTCTTGCTCTTGCTCTTGCTTCGGCGTTTGCTTCTAAGCGCGTGATAGTCCAGGCGACGATCTGCGTGAATGAATGTTTACTCGGTGTGAAGGCCCACATCCAAGAAGCAAGAAGCAGAGTTTGTCTGTTTTGACCCGGCGCACAGTCCGTTTGCGATGGCGACACTGACTCACCTTTTCGCCCTTACGGCGAGTCACTTTTTGTCAAACGCGACAAAAAGTAACCAAAAAACGCTGCGCTCCCATCATCCGGCCCCTACGCTGCGCTCCGGGGTCCCCTCACTCCGGCCTTGCTCCCGGGAGGACCGCGCTGCAGGCCCCATCCTGGGGCCCAGCGCTTGACGGGCATCCATGCCCGTCACCTCCCTCCGCAAGGCCTACGTTCGGCCTCCTGAAGTCGCGAAGATCAAGATCAAGATCAAGATCAAGATCAAGATCAAGATCAAGATCAAGATCAAGATCAAGATCAAGATCAAGAGCAAGATCAAGATCAAGAGCAAGAGCAAGAGCAAGAGCAAGAGCAAGAGCAAGAGCAAGAGCAAGAGCAAGATCAAGAGCCGGAGTGGGGTGGGAACCGGAGGTGGGAGCTGACCTTGGTCATTCCCCTACGTCGCCTTTTCGCCTATTGTCGATCCTCCCTTCCCCAAACGATTGGCACATTCATGGAGAACGTCATCGTCATCACCGGCGGCAGCCGCGGTATCGGCGCCGCCACGGCGTTGCTGGCCGCCCGTCACGGCTACCGCATCTGCATCAATTACCACACCGACGACCAAGCTGCGCAAAACATCCTCGGCCAGGTACGCGCCCTGGGCGCCGAGGCCATTGCCGTGCGCGCCGACGCCAGCGTCGAGGATGAAATCATCCAACTGTTCCAGCGCGTCGACGAAGAACTCGGCCCGGTCACCGCATTGGTCAACAACGCCGGTACCATCGGCCAGCAAAGCCGCGTCGAGGAAATGTCCGAGTTCCGCCTGCTCAAGATCATGAAGACCAACGTCGTCGGCCCCATGCTCTGCGCCAAGCACGCCTTGCTGCGCATGGCGCACCGGCATGGCGGGCAGGGCGGGGCCATCGTCAACGTGTCGTCGATGGCCGCACGGCTTGGTTCACCCAATGAATATGTCGACTATGCAGCCTCCAAGGGCGCGCTCGATACCTTCACCATCGGCCTGGCCAAAGAGGTGGCAGGCGAGGGCGTACGGGTCAATGGCGTACGACCGGGCTATATCCACACCGGTTTCCATGCGCTGTCCGGTGACCCGGATCGCGTCAGCAAGCTCGAACCCGGCTTGCCCATGGGCCGCGGTGGACGCCCCGAGGAAGTGGCCGAGGCCATCCTCTGGCTGCTCTCGGACAAAGCATCCTATTCCACCGGTAGTTTCATCGACCTGAGCGGAGGGCGCTGAACGCGCCCGTCAATCCTCCAGCAGTTCTCGTACCCGCTCGGCCAGCACTTCCAGCTCGAACGGCTTGGTCAGCACCAATGTACCTTGCAGCAACTGGCCGTCGCTGAGCGCCGCGCTTTCGTCGTAGCCAGTGATGAACAACACTTTGATGTCTGGGTAGCGCTCACGGCAGCGTTCGGCCACCTGGCGACCATTCAGGCCGCCCGGCAGGCCGATATCACTCAGCAGCAGGTCTGGCCGTTCGCCACGTTGCAGGTGCGCGAGGGCAGTCGGGCCATTCTCGAAAGCGTCCACTTGGTAGCCCAGCTCCTCCAGCACTTCGCCGACCACCATGCGCAAGGCCGCCTGGTCCTCGATCAGCAGGATTCGCCGTGCCGCCGTGCTGCTTTTTTCAAGTCGCGTGTCGCGGGCCTTGGGCGCTGGGGCTTTGGGTTGCTCATGGTGTCGTGGGAACAGCAGCTCGATTCGTGTACCTTCACCAAGTACGGACAACACGCGCAATTGCCCTCCCGATTGGCGCACGAAGCCGTAAGTCATCGACAACCCCAGGCCGGTGCCCTGGCCGATAGGTTTTGTGGTGAAAAACGGGTCGACTGCGCGCTCCGCCACTTCGGCCGACATGCCTTTACCGTTGTCGACGATGCTTAGCCGCACGTACTCGCCGGCAGGTATCTCCAATGCCTGGGCCTGCGCTTCGTCAATTTGCAGGTTGTCGCCGATGATGTCGATCAAACCACCCGCAGGCATGGCGTCGCGGGCGTTGATGCAAATGTTGAGCAGGGCACTTTCCAGTTGTGGCGGGTCGATGAAGGTCGGCCACAGCTGGCTGGCGAACTGGCTGTTCAGGGTAATTTCCGGGCCTATGGTGCGGCGCAGCAACTCTTCCATGCCGGCCACCAATGTGGCCACCTGCGTGGAGCAGGGTTGCAGGGTCTGCTGGCGGGAGAACGCCAGCAGCCGGTGCACCAGCGAAGAGGCCAGCTGCGCCGAGCCGCTGGACAGCTCCAGCAACGGCTCCAGGGCGTCGAAGCGTGATTGGTCCAGGCGTTGGCGCATCAGTTCCTGAGCGCCGAGTATGCCGCCCAGCAAGTTGTTGAAGTCGTGGGCGATGCCGCCGCTGAGCTGGCCCACGGCTTCCATCTTCTGCGCTTGACGAAGGGCTTCTTCGGCCTTGGCCAAGCGATCCTGCTCTTGCACCCGCTCAGTGATGTCGTAGGCGAACAGAAAGGCCCCTTGTATTTCTCCTTCATGGTCGCGCAGGGCGTTGAAGCGCAGCTCGTAATGGCGCGCCAGGGGCTCCTTGCCGAAGGTGCCGACTTCTACGAACTGCTCACCCGCCAGGGCGCGCTTCCACAAGGTCAGGTTCAGCGCCTGACCGTGAAGCCCATCATCTATCAGATCTGTCAGGCAATCGCCGATTTCCGGGGTTTTCCCAAACAGCAGCTGGAAATCAAGCTTGGCCTGGCGGTTGATGGCCAGCCAGCGCATGTCGTTGTCGAGCACATGCACATTGACCACACTGTGGTCGACCAACTCTGCAAACAAGCGTCGCTCTGCCAGTGCCGTGTTCACGCGTTGCTCGAGCTCTTCGTTCAGGCGCTGCAGGGCTTGCTCCGCACGCCGGCGTTCGGTCACGTCCTTGAACAACACGGCTACCTGACGCTTTTCGGCTGGCTCTACGCGAAAAGTGGTTACTGATAGCACATGGCCGGTGGCGACCAGCTCCTGCTCGAAGTGCAGGGGGTCGCCGGTACGAAGTACAGCGCCATAGCGCGCCACCCAGTCATCGGCCTCGTCAGGCACCATCTCGCGCAGCTTCTGCCCGACCACGTTGGGAATACCAGCGTGCTTGGCGTAGGCCGCGTTGGCCAGCACATGCACATAGTCACTCAACGGACCGTGCGGGCCGTCGAAGAATTCGATGATGCAAAAGCCTTCGTCCATGGTGTCGAACAACGACCGGTAAAAGCCCTGATCATGGTCTTGAAGGCTGGCAAGACGTGCTTCCAATAGTGCGTTCTGCCGTTGCAGAGCTTCGACTTGTTGACGCAGGGAGAGCAGGTCGCGGGAGGGCATGCCGTTGTCCGACAAAAAGAGGAGAAGCAAACTTTAACGTGTTCACCTGCTGGCGGATAGACGATCAGCGTTGCGGCGGCGCAATACCCAGCAAGCGGTTTACCCGACTGCAGAAGCTCTGCAGGTCGAACGGTTTGGACAGCAGCTCGGTGCGGCTGTCGGGACGGGTACTGGGCGGGAGCTCGGCAGCGTCATGGCCGGTGATCAGCAATACCGGGGCGTTGGCCTGAAACCCTTGAAACGCCTCTGCCAGCTGATAACCGTCGATACCTCCGGGTAGGCCGACATCTGTGATGAGCAAGTCCGGTAGCGGGCCCGCATGCAGCGCCTCAAGTGCCGGGCGGCCAACGTCGAAAGCCTGTACTTCATGGCCAAGTTCAGTCAGTACTTCGACGAGCACCAAGCGCATGGCGGACTGGTCCTCCACTAGCATGACCCGCTGCACACGGGGGGCGGAAAGCACAACACAGGTTGTGGCTGGCACAGGTGGGTTGTCGGCACTGATGTACTCTTCCTGAGGAAAATACAGGTGAATGCACGTGCCTTGCCCAGCCACGCTTTCGATCTGCAACTGCCCGCCGGACTGGCGGACGAAGCCATAGACCATGGACAGCCCCAGGCCGGTACCTTGTCCGAGCGGTTTGGTGGTGAAGAAGGGTTCAAGGGCTCGCTGCATCACTTCGTTGGACATGCCCATGCCGGTATCGGTGACGCGAATGTGCAAATACCGCCCTGCGGGCAGGTCCAGTTGCCCGGCCTCGGCCACAGCAAGGTCACTGTTTGCACACGAGATGCTGAGGATACCGCCCAAGGGCATGGCATCTCGGGCATTGATGCACAGGTTCAGCAAGGCATTTTCCAGTTGCTGCGGATCGATGCGAATCTGCCACAGTCCGGCCAATGTCTGGTCGTGGAAATCAATGTGAGGACCGGTAGAACTGGCGATCAAGTCTTGCATACCGGCAACCAAGCACTGCACATCGATGGGTTGCGGCATCAGCGTTTGCTGGCGCGAGAAGGCCAGTAGGCGCTGTACCTGCGTGGCGGCGCGTATCGTGGTGTTGCGGCAAAGTTCCAGCATGCGCGCGGTGTCGGCGTGGCGTTGTTCGCGCAAGCGCTGCTCGGCCAGTTCCAGCGCACCTAGCAGGCTGCCCAGCAGGTTATTGAAGTCGTGGGCAATACCACCGGTCAACTGGCCGACCGCTTCCATTTTTTGCGACTGACGCAACGCTTCCTCGGCCTGGCGCAGGCGTTGCTGTTCGGCCGTGCGCTCGGTGATGTCATAGGCGAACATGTAGCCGCCCTGGATGCGTTGCTGAATATCGAGCAACGGGTGGCAACGGATTTCGTAATGGCGTGGTGCGTCAACGGGCCCGAGGGTGATGGTGTCGATGAACGCTTCGCCGGCCATTACGCGCGGCCATACTGGGGCCAGACGGTCCATGATGTCGGGTTGGTTGGTCAGAAACTGCGATACGTGGTCGCCAATCTGCGGTACGAAACCTCGGTAACGTTCGAAGGTTTCGCGTGCCGTACGGTTGATGGCCACCAGGCGCATCTTGCGGTCGGCAGCGAATACATTGGCCAGGCTGCTGTCGAGCAGTTCGCCCAGCAGCTTGATGTGTGCTTGTGAGGTGTCTTCGCGCTCTGCCAGGCGCGCCTCCAGCTCTGCGACACGCGCTTGCAACTGGATAATCGACGGAGGCGCGTCTGGTTGCATGGCGAGGGCCCGATGAACGGATCGAGCAACTATAGTCGCCCCTCGGGCCGGTCGCTATCAAAACGAGCGAATGATCCGCCCAAGGGTTTCCATGGCCCGCTCGGCACCGTCGTGCCAGGGGCTGCCGTAGTTCAGGCGGATGCAGTTGCCGAAGCGCCGGGTGGGTGAAAAGATTGGCCCGGGAGCGATACTGATCCCTTGCGCCAAGGCCATGTGGAACAGCTTGAGGGCGTCCATTTGCTCGGGCAGTTCCAGCCATAGGAAGTAGCCGCCAGAGGGCTGGCTGACCCGCGTCTGCGCCGGGAAGTGGCGCGCGATGGCCGCCAGCATGTTGGCCTGCTGGCCTTCCAGGGCGTAGCGCAGTTTGCGCAGGTGGCGGTCGTAGCCGCCGTGTTGCAGGTAGTCGGCGATGGCCGCCTGGGCCGGCATCGAGGCACACAACGAAGTCATCAGTTTCAGCCGCTCGATCTTCTGCGCAAAGCGCCCGGCGGCCACCCAGCCAATGCGATAGCCCGGTGCCAGGCTTTTGGCGAACGAACCGCAGTGCATGACCAGGCCTTGGGTGTCGAAAGCCTTGGCTGGCTTGGGCGCCTGTTGCGAGTAGTACAGCTCGGCATAGACGTCGTCTTCGATCAACGGCACCTGATGGCGTGTCAGCAACTCAACCAAAGCCTGCTTCTTGGCTTCTGGCATGCTCGCACCCACCGGGTTCTGGAAGTTGGTCATGCACCACACGGCTTTAACCGGGTGCTTCTCCAGGGTTTGCGCAAGTACCCCCAGGTCCATGCCCTCGCGCGGGTGAACCGGAATCTCCACGGCCTTGAGCTTGAGCCGCTCCAGCACCTGCAGGCAGGCATAGAAGGCGGGGGCTTCGATCGCGACCAGGTCACCCGGCTGGGTCACTGCCTGCAGGCACAGGTTCAAGGCTTCCAGCGCACCGTTGGTGATCAGCAGCTCTTCCATGGGCAACATCAGCCCGCCGACCATGTAACGCAGTGCGATTTGCCGGCGCAGCTGCGGGTTGCCCGGCGACAGGTCAGTCACCACCATGCGCGGGTCCATGCTGCGGCTGGCGCTGGCCAGCGAGCGCGACAAGCGTTGCAGGGGGAACAGCTCGGGGCTGGGGAAGGCCGAGCCGAACGGTATGGTGTTGGGGTCTTTGATCGAGTCGAGGATGGAGAACACCAACGCGCTGACGTCCACGTCGGTAGACTCGCTGACCGGCTGCAGCGCCTGCGGCTCGCTGAACTGGCGCGGAGCGTGGGCGTTGACGAAATACCCGGAGCGCGGCCGGGCGCGAATCAACCCGCGCCGCTCCAGCAGGTAATAGGCCTGGAACACAGTAGACGGGCTGACCCCGTGGGTCTGGCTGGCGTAGCGCACCGAAGGCACGCGCTGGCCGGGGCCCAGCACCCCGGAGCGAATCAGTTCGGCAATGTCGTCGGCGAAGCGTTCGTAGCGTTTCATTCTGGCCTTCTGTCGAAGCCTGGCAGGCAAGGTGGCGTCAGTGTAAGGGATCAACGGTTCATGGGGGCGACGAAGCGACTGTGCGCCACGCTACGGATAGCGGGGTCGTCACGTTCGCTGATTTCAAAACTCAGCGTCTGCGAGCTGCTGGTCGGGCGTTCGGCGAGCATCGCCACCGACACCGGCAATTCGCTCATTTCACCCGCAGGGATGACCAATGCGGTGTTGCCCTGCAAGGCAAAGCCGTCGGCGTCCACCAGGCGCAGCTCATAATGCTGGGTACGTTCGGTCTTGTTGATGACCTTGAGCAGGTAGATGTTCTCGATCTGGCCCAGGGCGTTTTCACGGAACAGGCCGCGGTCCTTGATCACATCCAGCGACACCATCGGGCGCAACTGCAAGGCCACCACCAGCGCCCCGATCATCACCACCAGTGCAGCGGCGTAGCCCAGCAGGCGCGGGCGTAGCCAGTGAGTGGTACCGCCTTGCAGGCTGTGCTCGGACTTGTAGCCAATCAGGCCGCGGGCGTAACCCATCTTGTCCATCACCCCGTCACAGGCGTCTATGCACGCGGCGCAACCGATGCAGGCCATCTGCAAGCCATCGCGAATGTCGATGCCGGTGGGGCACACCTGCACGCACAAGGTGCAATCGATGCAGTCGCCCAAGCCCTGAGCTTGAACGTCACTGCCTTTCTTGCGGGGGCCACGGGTTTCGCCACGACGCGGGTCATAGGCGACTGCCAGGGTGTCCTTGTCGAACATCACGCTCTGAAAGCGCGCATACGGGCACATATGCAGGCACACGGCATCGCGCAGCAGGCCGGCGTTGATGTAGGTGGCGGCCGTGAAGAACAGAACCCAGAACAACGCCACGCCACCCAGTTGCAGGGTGAACAGCTCTGCAGCCAGTGGCCGGATCGGGGTGAAGTAACCGACGAAGGTCAGCCCGGTGACTACGCCAATGGCCAGCCACAGGCTGTGCTTGAGCGTGCGGCGCGCCAGTTTGTTCAGGCTCCAGGGCGCGGCGGCCAGCTTGATGCGTTGGTTACGGTCACCCTCGGTCACCTTTTCGCACCACATGAACAGCCAGGTCCAGGTACTTTGTGGGCAGCTGTAACCGCACCATACCCGCCCGGCATAGACGGTGATGGCAAACAAGCCAAAGGCGCAGATGATCAGCAGCGCTGACAGCAGGATGAAGTCCTGTGGCCAGAACGTGGCGCCGAAGATATGGAATTTACTGTTGCCCAGGTCCCACAGCACGGCCTGGCGGCCGTTCCAGTTCAGCCAGGCGGTGCCGAAGAACAGCACGAACAGGGCGCCGGCAAAGCCGATGCGCAGGTTGCGGTACAGCCCGGTGAAGCTGCGGGTATGGATGCCGCTGTCGGTGCGTCGCGGTTGGGGGCTGGCTGGGGCGGTGGCGATCTCTGTAAAAGGGATTCTATCGTTCATGGCTCGGTGCTCATCAGGCCTCGATCAGGCATGAGCACTATGGCCTTGAACCTGTTATCAGCACAGGTTCAGGTTTTGCGATAAAAACCATATCAGATTTACCGCTTGGCCCCGCCAGGCCTTAGATTACCGAGCCTGGCACGCTAGCCTTCAGATGCCTGCGGCTATCCACCGCACCCGCCACGGTGAGTGCGTCGGCCTCGGCTTCAGTGATCGGCACACGCTGGCCCGCAAGCAGGGCCACCGACATATGCAACTGTTCGTCGGTGATGATTTCGATATCAGGGCCTTCACCTTCGATGCGCAGGTCTTCGCCGATCAGTGTGCAACGGCGCGTGGTTTCGTCGACTTCAATGGGCATGGGGTGGTCCTCCTGGGGGTGGTTACAGGGTGGACCGCGGTTTGGGGCTGGTTGCTGCATCGGCAGGCTGAGCGGCACTTTGCCCTGTGTGCAGAGGTCAACCATGCAAGCACGATGTTCAGGCAGGGGGCACCACCGCGATGGACGTCATCTGGCAAGCAATCCAGGCCGAGTTCGCCGATGTCACCGATGAGCGCGAGGTTACACAAATCCTTGTGCGCCTGCTGATGGCTGCGGTACTTGGCGCCGTGCTGGGATTCGAGCGTGAACACAAAGGCAAGTCTGCCGGGGTGCGTACCCATATGCTGGTCTCGCTGGGGGCCGCCTTGTTCGTGCTGGCACCCAGTATGGCCGGGGCTGACGAGCAAGCGTTGAGCCGGGTGATCCAGGGCATCGTCGCCGGGATCGGCTTTCTGGGGGCGGGCACCATCCTCAAGGGTAACGGCCAGGACACCAGCCATGTGAAAGGCCTGACTACTGCTGCCGGGTTGTGGATGACAGCAGCCATCGGTACAGCAGCTGGCATGGGCCGCGAAGCCACGGCACTGATCAGCACGGTACTGGCCCTGTTGGTACTGGGCACGATGCCGTTACTGGTAGAGAAGGTCGAAGGGCAGGATGAGGAGAAGCAGAAGGAGGAAGAGGGCAGGAAGCACTGAGGGGAGCCGAAGCTCCCCTCAAAGCGTTGTTGCCTGCTCTTTTTTTATTATTGGGACCGGCCTATTGTTGTTTTTGTCGGCTTGTCCTGGTGTTGCGGGCGACCCCCATGCGGGGTCAAGAGCAAACGTATTTTTTTGAGCGCTGACCTGCTTTCATCATGGCTGATCCGAACCTGGCTGCTGCTACCTTGAGGTAGTTTTATTGTTCTGTGCCAGACCGCGGGGCGTACCCCTGAAAAGCGTGTCGACTCCAAAAAAATCTGCTTGCTACGCCTCTGCCGTGTTGTTCTTGTTATGTCAGAGCCGTTACCTGTTGTTTTTATTGGGTGTCACATTTTTTTTGTTGTTGTACCGAAGATATAGCAGGGTGCGTGCCAACTTTTACAAACCCTTTAAAATCAAGCGCTTAGCTTTTTTCGTCAAAACCGCTTGGCCTGAAATTTTGTCGATTTGTTTCCCTGTTACCCGATTTTTTGCTGTGAAACGTGGGGCGGTAACACTTCACCCACACGTATGTGACACCCGTGTGACTTATTGCGCGCTGCGCGCCCGTGCTACCCGCGACCCGTTGTCGCGGCCCAGCACGCTGCTGATGCGCTGGCCGGCGGCGATCAGCCGGCCCAGGTCGATGCCGGTTTCAATACCCAGCCCTTGCAGCAGGTACACCACGTCTTCACTGGCGATGTTGCCGGTAGCGCCCTTGGCGTAAGGGCAACCGCCCAACCCGGCCACCGAGCTGTCGAACACGCTGATGCCTTCAAGCAGGCTGGCATAGACGTTGGCCAGGGCCTGGCCATAAGTGTCATGGAAGTGCCCGGCCAGTTGCTCGCGCGGTACTTGCGCCGAGACCACCTCGAACAGGCGGCGGGTGTCGCCGGCGGTGCCGGTGCCGATGGTGTCGCCCAGCGAGACCTCGTAGCAGCCCATGTCGTGCAGGGCGCGAGCCACCGGGGCCACCTGCTCGGCACTGACCTTGCCCTCATAAGGGCAGCCGAGCACGCACGACACATACCCACGCACGCGCACACCATGGCTGCGCGCAGCCTCCATGATGGGCTCGAAGCGTTTGAGGCTGTCACTGATCGAGCAATTGATGTTGCGCTGCGAGAACGCTTCGGAGGCCGCAGCGAAAACCGCCACTTCTTTCACCCCGGCAGCCAGGGCGTCCTCGAAACCGCGCAGGTTCGGCGCCAGCGCTGCATAGGTCACGCCTGGGCGTTGCTGAATGCCGGCGAACACCTCGGCAGAGCCGGCCATCTGCGGCACCCACTTGGGCGAGACGAAACTGCCCACTTCGATATAGGCCAGGCCTGCTTCGGTGAGGTCGTCAACCAGTCGCACCTTGTCGGCGACACTGATGGGCTGGGCTTCGTTCTGCAGGCCGTCGCGGGGGCCTACTTCGACCAGGCGGACGTGTTTGGGCAAGGACATGGCGGGTTTCCTGTGGCGTTCAGCGGTTGTCTTTGTTGTTCAGGGTGGCGGCCAGGGCTTGTTCGCAGCGCTCCTGGGCGGTGTCCAGTTCCAGTTGCATCTGGTGAATGTCGAGCATCTGCTGCTCCAGCTGGGCACGACGCTCGGCGATTTTCGCCAGCATGCTGTTGAGCTGCTTGAGGTTGCCGCTGGTGGGGTCGTACAGCTCGATCAGCTCGCGGCACTCGGCCAAAGAAAAGCCGATGCGCTTGCCGCGCAGGATGAGCTTCAGGCTGACCTTGTCGCGCGGCGAGTAGATACGCTCCAGGCCACGGCGCTCTGGGCTCAACAGGCCCTGTTCCTCGTAGAAGCGAATCGCGCGGGTGGTGATGTCCAGCTCGCGGGACAGGTCGGAGATGCTGTAGGTCTGGGTGCTCATGCTGGGGCTCGGCGTGGGGTATGCGGCTATCCTGAAGGCAGGTTGACGTATACGTCAAGCAGGCGGCTGCAAATCAGTCAGGCTGCCCCGATCGCCGATATCCATTGGGCGTCTGCCCGCTCAAACGCTTGAACCACCGCGCAAAGTAAGTCGGGTCGGTGAACCCCAGGCTATCCGATAACTGCCCGATGCTCATCCGCGTGTAAATCAGGTTACGCCGAGCCTCCAGCAACAAACGCTGGTGCACAACCTGCAGCGCAGTCTGGCCACTGAGCGCCCGGCACAGCTGGTTAAGCTGCAAGCTCGGTACATTCAGCCGCGCGGCAAAATCCTCTACCGACAGATGCTCGCGATAATGCGCTTCAACCAGGCGCAAATACTGCCCCAGCAACAGGCGGTCACGCTCATCGCGGTTACGTGGCGCTTGCCCCAACTGTTGGCGGCGGCTGATCCATACCATAAGCGCGGTAACCAATGCTTCAAGCATTGCCGCGCGCGCCGGGGCATTGCCTTGGTACTCCTGATGCAGGGTGTCGATCAGGCTGCGCAGGTGCACGCGCTCATGCCCCAGCGGGTAACAGGCAGGTTGTGCCAGCACGGTCAGTGGCGCACCCAGGCGTTGTTCCAGATTCGCTACCAGCGCAGTGCCGAAGGTCAGCACGTAGCCCTGGATATCGGCGCTGAAGCGAAAGCCATGCACGGTCATCGGCGGTACCACCTGGATCGCCGCCTCATCGATGGCACTGCGCACCCCCTCGATCTCCACCTGGGCCTGGCCGCGCTGCACATACAGCAATTGGAACAGCTCGGCATGCTGGTGCGGCTTGATCTCCCAGTGATGCAGGCGGCTGCGTGCCGGGATCGATTCGCAATGCATCAGGTCAGTGCCGGGCCACGCCTGGTTTTCGCCATACAGCTTGAACAACGGGACGCCGGGGAGGGTGGATTTCATCTGGGCTGACCTGTCCGTTAATCGAACGTTTTTTGTAAAAGTGCAGGTTTTGCATGGAATAGCACAGTTAACTGGCGTTTTTTGCCAGTAAAAATGCAAGGGCAAACCCTAACAGCAGATGCGGGCCCACTGCCAGTCCTGGGCCGGCATCGTCCGAACAAGAGACAACAACAATGAAAACTCAGGTTGCAATTATTGGTGCAGGTCCATCGGGCCTGCTGCTGGGCCAGCTGCTGCACAAGGCCGGTATCGATAACGTCATCCTCGAACGCCAGACGGCCGAATATGTCCTTGGCCGCATCCGCGCCGGGGTGCTGGAGCAAGGTACTGTCGACCTGTTGCGCGAAGCCGGAGTCTCAGAACGCATGGACCGCGAGGGCCTGGTGCACGAAGGTGTCGAGCTGCTGGTTGGCGGGCGCCGCCAGCGCCTGGACCTCAAGGCCCTCACCGGTGGCAAGACGGTGATGGTCTATGGGCAGACCGAAGTCACCCGTGATCTTATGCAGGCCCGTGAAGCCAGCGGCGCGCCAATCATCTATTCAGCCGGCAATGTCCAGCCGCACGAACTGAAGGGCGAGAAGCCGTACCTCACCTTCGAAAAAGACGGCCAGGTGCATCGGGTGGACTGTGACTATATCGCCGGCTGTGACGGCTTCCACGGCGTCTCTCGGCAAAGCATTCCCGAGGGCGTGCTGAAACAGTACGAGCGGGTTTACCCGTTTGGCTGGCTGGGCCTGCTGTCGGACACCCCACCGGTCAACCACGAGTTGATCTATGCCCACCACGAGCGAGGTTTCGCGTTGTGCAGCCAACGCTCGCAAACCCGCAGCCGCTACTACCTGCAGGTACCTTTGCAGGACCGGGTCGAAGCATGGTCTGACGAGCGTTTCTGGGACGAGCTGAAAGCCCGTTTGCCAGCCGACGTGGCGGCAGACCTGGTTACGGGCCCAGCCCTGGAAAAAAGCATTGCGCCACTGCGCAGCCTGGTGGTAGAGCCGATGCAGTATGGCCACTTGTTCCTGGTGGGTGACGCCGCGCACATCGTCCCGCCTACCGGCGCCAAAGGCCTTAACCTGGCCGCTTCGGACGTCAACTACCTGTACCGCATTCTGCTCAAGGTATACCGCGAAGGGCGCACCGACCTGTTGCAGCAGTACTCGCCGCTGGCCTTGCGCCGGGTATGGAAAGGCGAGCGCTTCAGCTGGTTCATGACCCAGCTGCTGCATGATTTCGGTAGCCACAAGGATGCCTGGGACAAGAAGATGCAGGAGGCTGACCGCGAGTATTTCCTGACCTCGCCAGCGGGGCTGGTGAACATTGCCGAGAACTATGTGGGGCTGCCGTTCGAAGAAGTGGTGTGATTTCTAAGGGGCGCTTTGCGCCCCAGCATTTCAACGCCAGGCTTTACTCGTGGGCCAGCAGCATCTCCATCTGCCGATACCCCCGCTGCCGCGCATGCTCCAGCGCGGTCACCCCGTCCTTGTCGGCAATCTGCCGATCCGCCCCGGCCGCCAGCAACCGCCGCACGATCTCCACATGCCGCGGCCCGCCATCGCCCAGCACCACGGCCTCCATAAGCGCGGTCCAGTGCAGCCGGTTAAGGTGGTTCACGTCAACGCCGGCATCAATCAACATTTGCACGGTCTCGACATGCCCGCGCTCGGCAGCCGGAATCAGCGCGGTGCCGCCGTAACGATTGGTGCTCTTGAGGTCCGCCCCGTGGCGCAGGGTCAGCCGCAGGATGTCGTTCAGGCCCCGGGCGCCAGCATACAGGTAGGGGCTGTCGTCGATGTTGTCCTTGGCATTCACATCGGCCCCGGCTTCGATCAGGGCTTTCGCCGCCGCCAGCTGGTTGCCGTGGGTCGCCACCAGCAGGGCAGTGCGCCCTTGCTCATCACGGCTGTCCAGCCGGGCACCTTGCCCCAGCAATTGTTGCAAAGTGCGCACGTCATCGTGGCGGGCGGCGTTGTGCAGGCGGTTGTCCACAGTGCGGGTCTCGGCGTGGGTGGCAAGGCTGGTGCACAGGGCAAACAGCGTCGCGGCAATTGATAAACGCATGGGCTGGCTCCTTATCGACCTGGCTACATCCTAGAAAAATCGCGGCAAGGCTTGAAGTTAACTTTGCGCATGACCGACAGTGCCTGGCTGAATAGTTGAAGGCAGGAAGCAAGACGATGAAATTTTCTACGCCGCTGATGAGCGCTCTGTGCCTGGTGGCTGCCAGTGGCTGGGCCTGTGCCGACCAGGTGCTGCCCGCACCACCGGAGCTGGCCTCTGGTTACCGCAGCGGGCTGCAGCCGGTGCACGCCAGCCGGCACATGGCCGCTGCCGCCAACCCGCTGGCCAGTGAAGCGGGGCGGGCGATATTGCGTGCCGGGGGCAGTGCGATTGACGCTGCCATCGCCATGCAGATGGTGCTGACCCTGGTCGAACCCCAGTCCAGTGGCATTGGCGGCGGGGCGTTCATCTTGTATTGGGACGGCAGGCGCGTACAGGCATTCGACGGTCGCGAGGCTGCGCCGGCGGCGGTGACAGAGAAGCTGTTCCTGCAAGCCGACGGTACACCGATGCCGTTCCGGGCAGCGCAGATTGGTGGCCGTTCGGTCGGCGTGCCAGGGGTGCTACGTGCCTTGAAACTGGCCCACGATCAACACGGTAAGCTGCCTTGGCGCGACCTGTTCGCCCCGGCCATTGCCCTGGCACGCAACGGTTTCGCGGTTTCCGAGCGCCTGCACACGTTGCTGGCCGGGGACCCCTACATTGGCCGTTCACCCGCAATGGCTCGCTATTTTCTGGATGAACAGGGCAAGCCGCTGGCAGTGGGCACAACACTGCGAAACCCTGAGTTGGCCTACACCTTCGAGCGGATCGCGGCAGAAGGCCCCGAGGCGTTCTACAGCGGTGAAATTGCCGAAGCCATTGTGGCCAAGGTGCGCAGCCATCCCAATGCGGGTTACCTGTCGCTGCAGGACTTGCAGCAGTATCAGGCCAAGGAGCGCGAGCCGGTGTGTGGCCCTTACAAAGCCTGGCGAATATGCGGCATGCCGCCGCCATCGTCGGGCGGGGTGACGGTGCTGCAGACCTTGGGCATGCTCGAAGCCGTGCAACGCGCTGCGCCCCAGCGCGACCTGGCAGCGCTGCGTCCGCTGGCCACCTCGTCCCCGGCCCGGCTGGAGGCACCGCCACTGGCCGTGCATCTGATTGCCGAGGCCGAACGCCTGGCCTATGCCGACCGCGCCCAGTACCTGGCTGACAGCGACTATGTGCCGGTCCCGGTCAAGGCCCTGACCGATCCTGCCTACCTGGCCAGCCGCGCCGCCTTGATCGGTGAATACAGCATGAAGCGTGCACTGCCGGGCCGGCCGCAAGGCGCGGACCTGGCCCTGGCGCCTGACCGCTCGCCATTGCGCATTTCCACGTCGCACCTCAGTGCCGTGGATGACAGTGGGCAGGCCTTGGCCATGACCAGCTCGGTGGAGGCCGCATTCGGTTCGCACCTGATGGTCAAAGGCTTCCTGCTCAACAATCACCTGACCGACTTTTCCTTCACCCCCCAAGAGCACGGCAAGCCGGTGGCCAACCGGGTGCAGCCGGGCAAGCGGCCACTGTCGGCCATGGCGCCGACCTTGGTGTTCTCGCGTGCCTCTGGCGAGCTTGTGGCCAGCCTCGGCTCGCCGGGCGGTTCTCAGATCATTGGTTACGTGAACAAGGCGCTGGTCGGCCTGCTGGATTGGCAGCTCGACCCGCAGCAGGCCGCCGGCCTGCCCAACTTCGGCAGCCGCAATGCGGGTACCGAAGTGGAAGCAGGGCTGGCCAGCTCGTCGCTGATCCGCCAGTTGGCGGCCTGGGGACACGACGTGACACCGATGACCATGACCAGCGGCATGCAGATCATCCAGCGCAGTGGCGAGGGTTGGTCAGGTGGTGCCGACCCTCGGCGGGAAGGTGTGGCCCTTGGCGACTAGCCGTGATAGAACGCAGGTTCGCCATTCAGTAGTTGAATACCAAGATGCCTATCAGCGTGAAATCGAATAGGGCTCTGTT
The DNA here is from genome assembly GCF_001320885.1 of Pseudomonas sp. NBRC 111140. Classification (NCBI taxonomy): domain Bacteria; kingdom Pseudomonadati; phylum Pseudomonadota; class Gammaproteobacteria; order Pseudomonadales; family Pseudomonadaceae; genus Pseudomonas; species Pseudomonas sp. NBRC 111140. The sequence goes on along the minus strand of NZ_BCBQ01000033.1, from coordinate 16,077 downwards.
CGACCTCGACCTGCTGCGCGCCATTGTCGTGGTGGCCGATTGCGGCAGCTTCACCACCGCTGCCGCGCGCCTGCATTCGACCCAGTCGACGATCAGCCAGAAGGTGCGCCGCCTGGAAGACATGGTTGGCCACCGCCTACTGGTACGCGGCAACCGTGATGTGCTACCGACCGATGCCGGGCAAACCCTGCTCGGCTATGCCCGGCACATGCTGGCGCTGAACGACCAGATGCTCGAAGCCCTGGCCGGGGCGATGGTGGGTACCACCGTGCGCCTTGGCGTGCCCGAGGACTTCGTTGGCGGGCGTACCACCAATGCGTTGTCGGCCTTCAGCCGGCTGCAGCCACAGGTGAAGCTGGAAGTGACCAGTGGCTTGTGCCGGGACCTCAGCCAGGCCTACGACAATGGTGAACTTGACCTGGTGCTGCTCAAGCAGCGGCGTAACACCCGCGAGGGCGTGGCCTGCTGGCCAGAGCGCCTGCAATGGATCGACAGCGCGCGTACGCCCGCCTTCGAGCTCGACCCGATCCCGCTGGTGACCTTCCCGCCACGCGGCCTGTACCGCGAAGACATGATCAACGCGATCGAAGGCATGGGCCGACGCTGGCGTATCAGCTTCACCAGTTCAAGCCTCAGTGGCATCCAGGCCGCGGTCGCCGATGGCATGGGCGTGAGCCTGCTGCCACCAAGGGCGGCCACTGGTGAGCACCGGGTGCTGGGGGCAGGGCAAGGGCTGCCGGAGGTCGACAGCTATGAGATCGTCATCGTCCACCGGCCGACGGCAGATGTGATGGTCAAGGCGTTGGCCGAGGTGATGACGCAGCTATTGGCAGGTGGTGGCATCTGACGCGGCCTGACGATCTGACGCGGTCGCTGTAGGAGCGGCCTTGTGTCGCGAAAGGGCTGCAAAGCAGCCCCAGAATTTCAGCGGTGGTGCACAAGTTGCTGGGGCCGCGTGGCGGCCCTTTCGCGACACAAGGCCGCTCCTACACCGACCGCGTCAACCAGCACCAAGGCTGCGAGTCATCCGGCGCAGGTGTACGCCGCAGCCAGGCGGGGCGACAGGTGAATGCCGGCAATCATGCAGCGCACCGAGCCGCCGGCCATCTCGATGGTCGGCACGTCCAGTGGCACCAGCCGCGCCGAGCGTTCGATGCGTTGGCGTTGCTCGGCGTTCAGGCTGTCGAAGGCCTTGCGTGACAGCGCCAGAATGCGCCCGTCACGCCCGGACAGTTCGATGGCATTGCCGGCAAACTGGCTGATTTGCTGGTTGCTCAGGTCGATCACATCGCGCCCCGATTCAATCAGGCGCATGCGCACTTCCTCGGCTCGCGCCTTGTTGGTGAAGGTGCCGAAGCCTACCAGGGCAAACTCGGTCGCCACGCACATCAGCACATTGGTGTGGTAGATCGGCGTGCCTTGTTCATCGGCCGTGTCGAACACCATCGGCTCAAAGTTGAAGTGTGTGCTGAAACGTTCGAGAGCAATCGGGTCGGCGCGGTTGGAACGCGCGGTGTAGGCCACCCGTGACAGGTGGTCGAACACCATGGCGCCGGTCCCTTCGAGGAACAGTTCGTCCTGCTCCAGCCCTGAATAGTCGATGACATCCTGTACGCGGTACTCATGCTTGAGCATTTCGATCACATCGGCGCGCCGCTCGCGGCGGCGGTTGCGCGAGTACATCGAGTAGATCGCGATGTGCCCTCCGGGGTGGGTGGAGAACCAGTTGTTGGGGAATACCGAGTCAGGGGTATTGAGTTCGCCGAAGTCATCGAACAGGTGTACGCGTACGCCTTCGGCCTCAAGGCGACCGACGGCCTGGGTGACTTCATCACGTGCCACCTCGGCCAGCGCTTGTGCGGCGAGGCTCGGGTGGCTGCGTTGAAACGAGTTGTCGGCTGCGGTCTCTGGGTTGGGGGTGAAGGCATGTGGCCGGACCATGACCACGGCTGCAGGTGCTTGAATCGAACGCGTTGGAAATGCCATGTGGGAATACCGGGTTGGGAGCAGGGTCAGGCAACGCGTCGGATGCGGCTTTTGCCCGCGCGGCCGCGGGTATGGCTGAACAGGTCTTTCGGGTCGTCTTCTACCCATGGCACCAGGTCGATCTTCGCGCCCATGCCGCGCTTTTCAGCCTGCTGTAGTACGTACCGTAGTACGGTGTAGTCTTCCAGGGCGAAGCCCACCGAATCGAACACGGTGACTTGGCTGTCGCTTTGGCGGCCCTCGCTTTCACCGCGCAGCACGCGCCACAAATCGATCACCGGGAAGTCTGCCGGCAACTGCTGGATGTCACCTTCGACACGGGTTTGCGGTTCGTACTCGACGAACACTCGGGCCTTGCGCAGTACATCGGCGTGCAGCTCGGTCTTGCCTGGGCAGTCACCACCCACAGCGTTCAGGTGCATGCCGGGTTCGAGCATGTCGGGGGTGATGATGGTGGCGTAGGCCTTGTCGGCGGTCACCGTGGTGATGATGTCCACGCCTTTCACCGCTTCGGCCACCGAGCCGGCCCGGCGGATGGTCAGGCCACTGTATTCCTTGAGGTTGGCGATCAGCTTGGCGGTGGCCAGCGGGTCGGTGTCGTAGGCTACGATTTCTTCGATGCCCAGGTGCTTGTGGAAGGCCAGTGCCTGGAACTCGCTTTGTGCGCCGTTGCCAATCAACGCCATCTTGCGCGAATTGGGCCGGGCCAGTGCCTGGGCTGCCATCAGCGATGTCGCAGCGGTGCGCAGGGCGGTGGCGATGGTCAGCTCGGACAGCAGCACCGGGTAACCGGTGTCGACATCGGCCAGCACGCCGAAGGCCATGACCGTATGCAGGTCGCGGGCCGTGTTGGCCGGGTGGCCGTTGACGTATTTGAAGGCATAGCGGCTGTTGTCGGCGACCGGCATCAGTTCAATTACACCCACTTCCGAATGGCTGGCAACTCGCGCAGACTTGTCAAACTCCTGCCAGCGTTTGAAGTCTTCGCGAATGGCTGCCGCCAGTTCACCAATGAAGGGCGCTACGCCAATGTCATGTACCAAGTCCGACATGGTTGGAACATCAATGAAATACGTCATGCTCTTGCACCTTGTTATTGCGCGGTCACCCCTGTACTTCCGGGTACACGCTTGAGATTGTTGAAGTGGCGTGAACATTTTGATGAAAGGTTGCGTCAATCGGAAGAATGCAGGTTGCCAGTTTTGTCAACTTTCTAGACAATCTGCCACCCCAAAGTAGCAATCTGATTATTTGGCAGGCCTATGGACACTATTGATCGGGAACTGATTGCACTGTTGCGGGACAATGCACGCACCCCCGTGCTGACCCTGGCAAAGAAGCTCAAGGTGGCACGGGCAACCGTGCAAAACCGTATTACCCGGCTCGAAGAGCAGGGCGTGATCATCGGCTACACGGTACGCCTGCGCTCCGATGCGCTGGAGCAGGGCGTGCGCGCAATCACCAGCATCGGTATCAGCGGCCACCACGCCGCAGAGGTCAAGCACGCGCTGCGTGGGCACCCCAACGTGGTGGCCATCCATACCACCAATGGCCGCTGGGACCTGATGGCCGAGCTGCGCGCCGACACCCTCGAGGCCTTCGACCGGGCGTTGAACACCATTCGCTCGATACCACACATCGAAAACACCGAGACCAGCATTCTGCTTTCGACCTACAAGATGTGACTGCCGGGTCAAGCCTTCTGGCAGGTGCATTGTGCAAACTGTCACCCGGGCTTTTCACACTGCACAAAATCCCGATGGGGGTGTGCATTCTGTAGCGTTCCGCTTGACCGGGGCCGCTGGCAGAATGAAACGGCTTTCGCGGGACTGTATCGGACGCGCCACTTGGGTGCGTTTCAATAAAACAAATACACCCGCTGCGAAGTTGCACCGGGCACTGTTTTTTCATCTGAGTTAATACCCACGTTTCGACTGACTAGAATGGCGAGAACCTGCACTTTAGTACCAATTAAATGGTGCGGCGCGGGGCGGCGGGGTTTTACAAAAAAGAATAAGAGGTCAACTATGCAACCAACGTGCAACGCGCAAAGCGCAGTTCCAGAAGAAAGCCGTGTGCTCAAACGGCGGCTGGAAAACCGGCACATACAGCTCATTTCCATCAGTGGTGCGATTGGTACCGGCCTGTTCATGGGTTCGGGCAAGATCATTGCGCTGTCTGGCACCTCGATCATCCTCGTCTACGCTATCATCGGTTTTTTCGTGTTCTGCATCATGCGCGCCATGGGCGAGATGCTGCTGGCCAACCTGCAGATGGAATCGTTCGCCGACCTGGTGCACAACTACCTGGGCCCACGGGCCGGTTACATTCTCAGCTGGTCGTACTGGCTCAGCTGGGTAGTGGCAGCGGTGGGTGACGTGGTGGTGGTCGCGGGGTTCGTGCAGTACTGGTACCCCGATGTGCCCACCTGGCTACCGGCCTTCGGTACCATGTTCCTGCTGCTGGGGCTGAACATGCTGGCGGTGAAGGCCTTTGGCGAAGTGGAGTTCTGGTTTGGCCTGATCAAGATCGTCGCCATCGTGCTGTTGGTGGTGACCGGCCTGGTAATGGTCGCGACCTCCTACACTTCGCCGGCAGGGGTAACCGCCTCGTTCAGCCACCTGGTAGCACCGGGCGTGGTCATGCCACATGGCATCCTGGGCTTTCTCGCCGGGTTTCAGATCGCCATCTTCTCCTTTGTCGGCACCGAGCTGATCGGCACCGCAGCGGCGGAGGCCAAAGACCCGGAGAAGACCCTGCCCAAGGCAATCAACACCATCCCCGTGCGCATCCTGTTGTTCTACATCTGTTCGCTGGTGTGCATCATCAGTGTGGTCTCCTGGGCCAATGTGCCGGCCAACCGCAGCCCATTCGTTGAACTGTTCCTGCTTGGCGGGTTGCCCGCAGCCGCTGGCATCATCAACTTCGTGGTGCTGACGTCGGCTGCGTCGTCGGCCAACAGCGGTGTCTACTCGGGCTCGCGGATGCTCTACGGCCTGTCACATCAGCAGCAGGCGCCTGTGGCGTTCGGGCGGCTGTCCGGCTCGGGTACGCCCGTGCGGGCGCTGGTGTTCTCGGGGGTGTGCATGGCGATTGCCTTGACGCTGCTGTTCGTGATTCCAGAAGTGATGACCGTGTTTACCCTGGTGTCGACCATCTCCGCAGTGATGATCATCGTTACCTGGTCACTGATCCTGCTGTCCTACTTCGCTTACCGTCGGCAGAATCCGCAGGCCCATGAGCGGTCCAGGTTCAAGCTGCCAGGTGGCAAGGCCACCGCTGCGCTGGCGCAGCTGTTCCTGATCTTCGTGCTGTGCCTGCTGGCCCTGGAACCGGACACCCGCACGGCGTTGTACGTGATGCCGTTGTGGTACGCGGGCCTGCTGCTGGCCTACCGGCGCCGGGCCAAGGCATGTATGCGGCCACAGGCAGCTACCGCCGCCTAGCGTTCGCGGCCGTAAAGCGCAGGGCTGCCCACACCTCAAGGCTGGCGCTCAGCCACCGCCCGCAACGTACGCAACGTCACCACTGGCGCATCCACCACGAACCGATTGGCAAGCCAGCCCGGCACGTCCCCGGCCGGGTCGGCTTGCAACTGATACGTCACTTCGGTTTCGCGCTCACCCAGCGGCTTCATCCGCCACTCGCCGCTCAGGTGCTGCACGCGGATCAGCCCGTCCACCTTGGGGATCCTGTCGGGCTCGGCACTCAGGTGCCGCAGCAGGGTGCCGTCGTCCAGGCGTTCGCTGGTCACCTTCAGCACGATGTCCCGCGGCATCGTCGGCCAGGGCAGGTTGGTGGTCAGGTACACCCAGGTATTGGCGCCGTCCACGTCCAGCAAACGCATCTGGTCACAGGCGTACAGCCATTTGCAGGCTACGCGCAGGTTCTCTTGCAGGTCGGTAAGGGTGCGTACGCTGGCTTTCATGGTGCTCACGCCACGAAATTGCTGGTAGGGCGAATCCGCTGCGGCGCTCAGGTACACGCGAATGCCTTCGCGATCGTAGGCCAGGTTCCAGTCATCGGCAGCCAGGGCAGAGGTGCACAGCAGCAGGGCGGCGAGCAGCAGGCAGCGGTTCATGGCTGGTACCGCGCGAGGGATGGGTGTTTGAGTATGCGCGGCAAACAGAAAGCCCGCCAGGTTGGCGGGCTTGCGGGCATCAGCCTGGGCTTAGCGCTTAGGGTTCAGTGTCAGGTGTACGTGACGGTTCACGTCCTTGTACAGCAAGTAGCTGAAGTTGCCTGGGCCGCCGGCGTAGCAGGCTTGCGGGCAGAAGGCGCGCAGCCACATGAAGTCGCCAGCTTCCACTTCGACCCAGTCCTGGTTCAGGCGATACACCGCCTTGCCTTCCAGCACGTACAGGCCGTGTTCCATCACGTGGGTTTCAGCGAACGGGATCACGCCGCCCGGCTGGAAGGTGACGATGTTCACGTGCATGTCGTGGCGCATGTCGGCCATGTCGACGAAACGGGTGGTTTTCCAGCGGCCTTCGGTGCCCGGCATCTCGATGACGGTGGCGTTGTCACGGTGGGTGACGAAGGATTCTGGTACGTCCAGGCCTTCAACTTTCTGGTAGTGCTTGCGCAGCCAGTGGAAGGTGACGTTGGACTTGCTGTTGTTGCGCAGGCTCCATTCGGCGCCCGGGGCCAGGAAGGCGTAGCCGCCTGGTACCAGGGTGTGGTGCTTGCCTTCGACGGTGATGTCCAGTTCGCCCTCTACGATGAACACCACGGCTTCCGCGTTCGGGTCCAGCTCAGGGCGCTCGCTGCCGCCTTCCGGGGCCAGCTCGACGATGTACTGGGAGAAGGTTTCGGCAAAGCCGGTCAGCGGGCGGGCGATGACCCACATGCGCATCTTGTCCCAGAACGGCAGGTGGCTGGTGACGATGTCACGCATCACGCCTTTAGGGATGACAGCGTAGGCTTCGGTGAACATGGCACGGTCAGTCAGCAGCTCGGTTTGAGCCGGGTGCCCACCGTGGGGGGCGAAGTACGAATGGTTCGACATGGACGATCTCGACTTGTTGTTCTCTCCCCGTGCCTTGAACCGCACCGGCCGGTGCGGCGCAGGGGATGTGGCGACAGAATAGGGTCGAGCGCGCGCCATCCACAAATTAAATGTTGGAATACCCGGTATTTGATTGCTGAATGTCTACCTGACGCCCAACATGCTGTTCCGGTAACTGGTCGCCTTGGCCGAACAGTTTGTGGCGCAAGGTACCTTCGGTGTAGTTCAGCGGGTAGCGGCCGCGGCGCTGCAGCTCGGGCACCAATAGCTCGACCACATTGGCCAGGTCGTCCGGTTGCACGGCGTACGTCAGGTTGAAACCATCGATGCCGGTCTGGTCCAGCCAGCTTTCCAGCTGGTCGGCCACCTCGCTGGCGGCACCCACCAACACCGGGCCTCGGCCCCCCAGGCCAACGAACTCGGCGGCCTCGCGTACGGTCCAGCGGCGGCCAGGGTCGGCTGCCGTAAAGGCCGCCAAGGCAGCGCGGCCAGCGTCGTTTTCGACGTATTCGATCGGCGCGTCGGGGTCGAGGCCCGCAAAGTCGATACCGGTCCAGCCCGACAACAGTGCCAGGGCGGCGTCCAGGTCGACATAGCGCCGGTATTCGGCGAAGCGAGCCTCGGCTTGCTCCCTCGTGGGGGCGACGATCAATAGCGCCTGGGCGTAGATCAGCACTTCGTCACGGCCACGCCCAGCTGCCTCGCTGGCCTGGCGAATGCCGTCGGCGTAGCGGCGCAACACCGTGGGCGTTGGGCCGCTGATGAACACGCATTCGGCATGCCGTGCGGCAAACTGCTGGCCGCGTGCCGAAGCCCCGGCCTGGAACAGCACCGGCGTGCGCTGCGGCGACGGCTGGCACAGGTGCATGCCGGGCACCTGAAAATGCTCGCCCACATGGTTGATGGGGTGTACCCGCGAGGGTTCGATATAGCGCCCACTGTCGCGCTCCAACAGCACGGCATCGTCGTCCCAGCTTTTTTCCCACAGTTTGTACAACACCTGCAGGTATTCCTCGGCCAGGTCGTAGCGTTGGTCGTGGCCCAGTTGACGCGCCAGGCCCAGGTTGCGGGCGGCGCTGTCCAGGTAGCCGGTGACGATGTTCCAGCCGACCCGGCCATTGCTCAGGTGATCGAGCGTGGACATGCGCCGGGCGAAGGGGTAAGGGTGTTCGTAGGTCAACGAGAAGGTGACACCGAAACCCAGGTGTTCGGTAACGCCGGCCATCGCCGGCACCAGCAGTAGCGGGTCGTTGACCGGCACCTGCACGCCGCCGCGCAGGGCGGCTTCAGGGCCGCCCTGGTAAACGTCGTAGATGCCCAGTACATCGGCAATGAAGAGTGCGTCGAACAGGCCCCGTTCAAGCAGGCGGGCCAGGTCGGTCCAGTAGTTCAGGCGGTTGAACGCCACGCTGGTGTTGCGTGGGTGGCGCCACAGGCCGGGGGATTGGTGGCTGGCAGCGTTCATGCTGAAGGCGTTGAAGCGGATCGGGCGAGGCATGGTCGGCGCGCTCCGCTCAAGGCAACACGGAAGCCGGGTAGACCGCATCGGCCACCTGCAGCTTGCGTGGAATCAGGCCTAGGCCCTGGAAGGTATCGGCCAGCTTCTGTTGTTCGGCAACGATCTGCGGGGTAATGGCCACGGCGTTGTAGTTGCGCCGTTCGCTGGCCACTTCCAACACGTTGGCGCTGATACCCAGCTGCGGAGCCAGCAGCGCGGCGACTTCGGCTGGCTTGGCGTTGGCCCACTGGCTGACCTTGCCCAGTTCGGTAAAGAAGGTCTTCAGCAGCGCACGGTGCTGGTCGGCATAGCTGGCGGTGGACAGGTAGAAGGTGCGGTTGTTGGACAGGCCGCTGCCGTCGCGCAGGTTTTTCAGCCCTGGTTGGCTTTCTGCGGCGGCGAGGAACGGGTCCCACAGGGTCACCGCCTGGACACTGCCCGATTGCAGCGCGGCCACGGCATCGGCGGCATTGTTGACGTAGGCGGGGGTGATGTCCTGATAGCTGAGGCCCGCTTGTTCCAGCGCGACGGCCAGCAGGTACTGGGCATTCCAGCCACGGCCGGTAGCCACGCGCTTGCCTTTGAGGTCCTGCACGCTGGCCAGGTGGTCCTGCTCGCGCACCACCAGGCCGATGCCGCGTGGATACGGTTGTTCGGCAGCCAGGTACACCACCGGCTTGCCTGCGGCTTGGGCGAATACCGACGGGGCGTCGGCAGCGTGGCCGAGGTCGATGGCGCCAGTGCTCAGCGCTTCGAGCAACTGCGGGCCGGCGGCAAACTCGTGCCAGCTCACGTTCACGCCTTGCGGTGCCAGGGCCTTCTCCAGCGCGCCGCTGCCTTTGAGGATGTTGATGCTGTTGAACTTCTGGTAACCGATGCGCAGGGTCTTGGCGTCATCGGCAATGGCTTCGGACCAGGGCAGCAAGGCGCTGGCGACACTGGCCAGCAATCCGCCGATCAGCAGACGGCGTAGGGGAGAGAAGGTGCGGGCGGGCATGGGCATAGTTCCTTGAATCGGCTGAGAGGCGATGCATCCAGACTAAGGAGCCGGCGTTAGGCTTTCAATTTATATATTCCAGTTTGTTAGATTGTTTTGTTATTTTTATATCCTTTTGTTTTGTAACTGTACGGTGGGTTTCGACATTTTTTTCACATTCGCTTGCTAGGATCCCCAGCAATCCCGAGGAGCCCTACATGCCGCACATCCTGCGCAAGCGCAGCACCCGCATCGCCTTGACTGCCACCACTGGCCTGCTCGTGGCCACCCTGGGCTTCTTCGCCTGGCAAAGTTTCTACCCGGTTCAGGCCGCTTCCGGTTGGGATGTCGAGGTGTTGCATCGCGACGTGACCAAGGCCGCCTCGTTGCTGCCACAAGCCGATGGCAGCTTGCTGGTCAGCCGTGAGCTGGACGACGGCCGGGGCAGCATCCTCAAGATCACCGCTAGCGGTGATCGCGTGGTGGTGATCGACAACCTGTCCAAGCCTGATGGCATGGTGGCGGCGCAGGGCGGTTGGGTGTTCAGCCAGGAAGGTGGTCAGGCTCCCGTCAGCCTGTCTCGCGATGGCCAGGTAACCCACCTGTTCGATGGCGAGAGCGTGCAAGGCCTGTGGAACGACGGCGACCATCTGTTCGCTATCGAAGACCGCAAGGGCAACGGCCGCCTGATGCGCTATGACTGGAACAGCGGCCAGCTCGATGTGCTGCGTTCCGGCCTGACCGAAACCGAAGGCCTTACCCGTTGCAGTGATGGCCGCCTGCTGTATACCGAAAAGGCCAATGGCAAGGTCCGCGCCCTGTCCGACGATGGCCGCGACCCAGTAGTGGTCGACGGCCTGCGTAACCCTACGTTCTTGTACTGTGACCAACGTGGCCTGTGGATCAGCGAGGACAACACGCACCGCGCGCGCTTGTTGCTCATCGACGCTGACGGCGTCCAGCACACCATGCTGACCTTCCTCAAGGCGCCGCAGTCGATCGTGGCAGACGGCAAGGGCGGCTACTTGCTCGCCGAGGGCGGGCGCAATCGCGTGCTGCACCTGACCCCGCCACCGACGCGCGACACCGCCCAGCGCGACTGACCCCGCACTAGCTGGGCAGCCGCTGCTTGCGCCTTGGCAGCAGGCCCAGCACCAGCATGCAGCCAAGCAGAATTATCAGGCCACCTGCTGCCTGCAACAGGCTGAGGGCTTCATCGAGAAACAGCGCGCCGACCAATACCGCTACCAGCGTGACCACGAACTCCACGCTGATGGCGCGGGTCGCGCCGATGCGGGCTACCAGGCCAAAATACAGTACATAGGTGGTAGCGCTCATCACTGCGCCGCTAATCAGCAGGTAAAGCCAATCGCCCGCCTGTGGCACGCTGGGCACCGGTACTACCAGCAGCAGCGGCAGGGTCAGCAGCCCGCCAGCCAGGAACGCGCCGCCGGTGACTGTCCACGGGTCCTGGCCGCGCAGGTGCAGGCTGGCGTAATTGCTGCCGTAGGCGGCGCTGATGGCGCCTAGCAGCGAAGCGATGCAGCCGTGGATGAAATCGTCATCTACAGGGCGGGCCGGAAAACCGACCAGTATGACGATGCCGACAATACCCAGCAGCAGCCCGGCCAGGCCTTGCGGGGTGATTTTCTCCAGCCCCCACACCCGCCCGATCAGCATAGAAAACAGCGGAATGGTGGCGACAAAAATGGCCGCCATGGCCGTACCGATACGTGGGGTGGCGTATGACATGCCGATCAGTTGCCCGGCCACCGTGGTCGCGCCCACCACCAGCAAGGGTACCAGCAGCGAGCGCAGGCGCAGCCTGCGGCCCAACAGGGCGGCAAGGGTCGCCAGGGTGCCGCTGGCAATCAGTGCCCGTAGGCTGACCGCGCCCACCCAGCCAAAGGCATGCACCACCTTGAGCAGCACCAGGAAAGAAAAGCCCCAGGCGATGGCCAGGAACAGGTAGGCGGCGAGGTCGCGCGGGTGCATGAGGCAGGGTCCATCCACGGCAAGGGCAGGCAGGCTAGCGGGTTGCGGGGCGCGATATCAAGGCCCGCCAGCCACAATGCGTTATGGCTACCCGACCAACAGCGTGCTTCCCTGCGTGGCCGCGCTCGCGGATAATCCCCCCACATTCCAATAAATAGCCTGTGAGTGGGTATGAGTGATTCCGTAGTCAGCCTCGGCCAGCCTGAAACCGAAGGGGGGCGCAAAACGCGCAAGAACAACCCCGAGAAAACCCGCGAGGACATCCTCCAGGCCGCCATCAACGAGTTCGTCCAGCAAGGGCTGGCCGGCGCACGCGTGGACGCCATCGCCGAGCGTACCGCTACCTCCAAGCGCATGATCTACTACTACTTCGGCAGCAAGGAGCAGCTGTACTGCGAGTGCCTGGTGAAGCTGTACGGGGATATTCGCAAGACCGAGCAGAGCCTGGACCTGGAGTCGTTACCGGCTGAGCAGGCGATACGCCGGCTGGTGGAGTTCACCTTCGATCACCACGACCGCAATGTCGATTTCGTGCGCATCATCTGCACCGAAAACATCCACTACGGGGAATACGTCAAGCAGTCGCCGGCCATTCGCGAAATGAGCAGCCTGGTGCTCGAAGCCTTGGGCAACACCCTGCATCGTGGCGTGCAGGAAGGCGTGTTCCGCACCGGCATCGAGGTTATCGACCTGCACATGCTGATGAGCTCGTTCTGTTTCTACCGGGTGTCGAACCGCCACACCTTTGGCGAGATCTTCCAGATCGATCTGTCTGATGACCAGGTCAAGCAGCGCCACAAGGCCATGATCTGTGACGCCGTATTGCGCTACATCCGCGCCTGAACGCCGCTCACTCGCCCAGCCGCTGCTCACGTGACGGCGGGTAACCAAAGTACGCCGCATAGCACTTGCTGAAGTGCGACACCGAAACAAAGCCGCAGGCCACTGCCACGTCCATCACCGACAGGTCGGAGTACTGCAGCAGGCGGCGGCTTTTGGTGATGCGCAGCTCCATGTAGTAACGCCGTGGCGACGTGCCAAGCTGGGCCTGGAACAGCCGGTCGATCTGCCGCCGCGAGCGCCCGCTGTAGGCCGCCAGTTGGTCGAGGCTGAGGGTTTCCTCAAGGTTGTTTTCCATGAGCTCGACGATGGTACGCAGGTGCAGGCTCATGGACTTCTTCGCCCCCGGGCCAACCTGGCGGTAGCGCGCACCGGAGAACGACAGGATTTCCTCCACGCCTTCGGCCAGGCCGTCACCATACAGCCGGCGCACCAGGCCCAGCATCAGCTCCATGGCGCCGTTGGGGCTGGCGGCGCTCAGGCGGTCGCGGTCGAGGGTGAAGCTTGCCGGGGTAATACGTGTTTGCGGGCTGCGTTCGGACAGGCTGGCGCGCTGTTCGGGGTGGATGCTGCAGCCATAGTCGTCCAGCACCCCGGCGCGGCCAAGAAACCAGGCACCGTTCCACAAGCCGCCCAGGGCCATGCCGTGGGTGGCGCAGTCGTCCAGCAGGCGGTCGAGTTCCGGGTACTTCAGCGGTGTGCGCAAGCCGCCACAGATCACCAACAGGTCCAGCTCCCGCAACGCTTCGGCGGACAGCTCGGTGGCCACCAGTTCCAGCCCCAGGTCGCTGAGCACGCGGTCGCCGTCCAGCGACAGCGGGGTGAACTGGAAGCTGTCGGCGCGCAACAGGTTGGCTGTGACCAGCACGTCCATGGCCACGGTGAAACTGGCCATCGAGAAGTGTTCGAGCAGGACGAAGTCGACCCGATAGGGAGCCTGGGCACTGGCGCTGCTGGTTTTGAGCCGCAGCATGTTGCTGGTGCTGGTCTTCTTGCTGAACTGGCGTGGCGTGGGCACTCTGGACTCCGCTTCCTGGCTGGCCCGCAGAGTGTGGACGGTGCCCGGAGGAAAGACAATCTCCCCGGTGGCTGTGTCGCATTGCAGGTCGTGTTCAGGCAACCGGTCTAGCCTGGCGCAGTGGTTGCAACTGCGTGAGGGCCCTTGAGGCGGGAAAATCAATCTGAACCCTCAGCGCTTGCAGCAACCCAATCCATAACATGCCAATTGGGAGAGCGCTCATGGAAATCGGTACGATCTGGCTCATCATCGCGGCCCTGGTCATCCTGCTGGAGATCTGGGCCATCTGGCACATCATCGGCAGTGAGCGGCGCGCCGAACGCAAGATGCTGTGGATTGTGTTCGTGGTCTACGCACCATTCCCCGGGTTGCTGTTCTGGGCCTGGCGCGGGCCGCGGGCGGTGAAAGGCAGGGCGGTACTGCAGGAGAAATGACGGTACTCGGCATCAGGCGCGGGGGCGCCTGATGCCGTCGAGGTTCATCTGGGCAGGATGTCGAAGCGTACGGCCGGGCCCAACCCGTCCACCATCAGGCAGCCGTAGAATTCTACGGTGGACAGAACGCGCAACTGTTTGAGCGCGTCATGGATGTAATCGTGAAGCAGCTTCTCAGCTTCCCGCTTGCGGTCTGCGACAGTGGCGCTTTTGAGGGTGATGACCCCGAGCAAAGTGGTTTCGATATGCTCGACGGTGTCCAGGCCGAGCTTCACGCGCAGGTGCAGGCGCGCTTGCGCGGCGTCGGCTTCATCGTGGGCAGCGTTGTGCGGTTTGATGGTATAGGCCAGCTGAAAATCATACTTGCTCATGAGCATTTCCTTGTTATGGACAGGCCTCCATGCCGGGTCCTGCAATCTACTACCGGGCCGCCAGTGCGCAAACAGACGCGTGGTTCAAGCAGCACATTGCCTTGTGCGAAACGTCCTACTCTGTGCTTGACCTCGAGTTAACTCAAGGTCTGATACTGCGCCACTCTTTCAACCAAGCGAGGGCGTGTCGTGACCCCATCAAGTGCATTCCAGCTAAGCAACCCCGAAGGCCTGTACGACCCCAGTGGCAACGCCTATTCCCATGTCGCCGAAGTGCGCGCCGACAGCCGTCTGCTGTTCATCGCCGGCCAGGGTGGAGAGGACAGCAACGGCCAGTTGTCGCCATTGTTCGCCGAACAGGCCCGCCAGGCACTGGCCAACCTGGAGCTGGCCCTGGCGTCGAAAGGTGCCAGCCTGGCGCAGGTGTTCAAGTTGACCCTGCTGATTGTCGAGCATTCCGAAGCGCGCCTGCGCCAATGGGTGGCCGAGGCCGACAAGGCCTGGGGCCCGCACATGAAACCGACCTGCACGCTGATACCGGTGCCCCGGCTGGCGCTGGATGCCATGTTGGTCGAGATCGAGGCCGTAGCTGTGCTGTAGCGCCGGGCGATTCACCGGTGGCGCCCAGGAATCACTTTGTTGTATATCGGTGCTGGCCCTTTCAGCATTGCCGCCATGACAACAATGTTTACTCAGAGGTGACCACACCATGAGCACCGGCACCACCACGCTTGCCCACCGCAAGGCCAGGGCCTGGCTTTGGCCTGCACTGTTCAGCCTGGTGGCTTTCGCTGCCAACTCGGTGTTTTGCCGGCTGGCGCTGAAAGACGGGGCCATCGACCCGGCATCCTTCACCGTGGTGCGCCTGACCAGTGGTGCGTTGTTTCTGTTGTTGCTGATCCGCCTGCGCAGGCCGGCGCAGGCCATGGGTGGCAGTTGGCGGGGCGGCCTGGCCCTGTTCCTGTACGCGTTCCTGTTTTCTGCGGCGTATCTGCAATTGGGGGCAGGCGCGGGCGCATTGTTGCTGTTCGGTGCAGTGCAGATCACCATGTTCGGCTTTGCCTGGTACAAGGGTGAACACATCACGGTGCGCATGCTGCTGGGCATGCTGATCGCCTTTGCCGGCCTGCTGGTGCTTCTTTTGCCCGGTGCCTCGGCGCCGCCGTTGGCCAGCGCCATGCTGATGGCATTGTCCGGCGTGGCCTGGGGCGTCTATACGCTGCTGGGTAAGGGCTCGCCCAGGCCGCTGGCCGACACCGCCGGCAATTTTTCCCGCAGCCTGCCTTGCCTGATGCTGCTGCTACCGATGCTGTTGCTGGGCGCCGGCCCGCACTTTACGCCACTCGGCTTGTTGTATGCCCTGGGCTCCGGTGTGCTGGCTTCTGGCGCCGGCTACGCCGTGTGGTATGGCGTGGTCAGGCAGATCAGTGCGCAACAGGCGGCGACCCTGCAGCTTAGCGTGCCGGTGATTGCCGCATTGGGTGGGGTTGCCTTGATCGGTGAGCCGTTGTCGTTGCGTTTGCTGATTGCCTGCGTGGTGGTTTTGGGCGGTATTGCCCTGGCGCTGGCACCGCGTCGTTAAAAGAAGCTGCGCTGCGCCTTGAGGGTGACCACGCTGTCGCAATAGGTGTTGATGCCCGAGTACGCGTCACAGCCGCCGCCACTGAGGCTGGAGTTGCTGTAGATCAGGTTCAGGTCGATGCCCAGCCAGGGCCGCGACAGCTCCAGCGACCAATCGGAAAAGGCATTCACCTGGCTGCCATCGCCAATGGTAAAGGGCGTGCCCAGGCGGTGGTGGGCGAGCTTGACGGTGAAGTCTGCGTCGAACAATGGCAGTTGGCCGAAGTCGGCGAACAACGTGCCAGTGCGGTTGTCGGGGTTGTCACGCAGCGCCCCGCCGAAGCGGCTGCCCAGCACCGAGATACCCCCGTACAGGGCGTAACTGTCGGGG